>CAYGZC010000001.1:0-31792 GCA_964354225.1 uncultured Chlorobiaceae bacterium
TTAATATCGGAATGCCGCCAGCAATGGTTTTAGATCTTACTATTTCACGAGCGAACGGGAAGCTCCGTGCTTCGACATTCGGTAACGGCGTGTATGAAAGACCTCTCGTCAGGATTCCGACGCTTGAACTCAAAATACCGAACGGCGACGAGATATGGGTGGCTGGTAATTCCGAATCGATCCAGTGGTCACATAAATTTATCGATTTTTTAAAACTTGAATTTACAACCGATAATGGATCAACCTGGAACCCGATTGCTGATAATGTTCCGGCATCTCAGCATTTTTACTCGTGGACTTTGCCAATGGTAACAACAACTACCGCCCGTGTCCGAGTGAGTCAGGTAGGAAATGAACAAATCAAGGATTCGAGTAGTAATCCATTTAGTATTCTCCTCAATCCCAACGTCTTTGATGGACGGAATTTGATTTCTCTCCAATGAAAGGTTGAGGACCCACGAAAGATCACACTTTATCCTACCGCGATCTCCGATGCATTCAAATACAGTGGCTCGTATACTCAAACGGATAGTTTATTAAACGGTGCGGGTTATTGGTTAAAATTTGACTCACCACAAATTATTCCTATCGTCGGCGATTCTATAACAATCGACACAATTCACGTTAATGCTGGCTGGAATATGATTGGCTCAATCTCAAGCAAAGTTGCAACAAACAATATCATTGAAATTCCATCGGGCATTGTAACATCAGAATATTTTGCTTACAAAGATGGATATATCGTTTCTGATACAATCAAACCGCGCTCAGGTTACTGGGTGAAGGTTAATACTGATGGGTTGCTTGTTCTATCTACCAACACCACACAGTTAAAATATTCAGGAGATCAATTCTTTAACCGAACCTTGAACACACTGATAATCAGTGATAATGACGATAATCAGCAAAAACTCTATTTTACATTTGATGGCAGGGACCTACAAATCAAAAAATATGAACTCCCTCCATTACCACCTTCGGGATCGTTCGACGTGCGATTTGCATCTCAGCGGATGTTAGAGATAGCAGAACAAGGAACGAGTGAATATCCGATTCTTATCTCTTCCAGTAAATATCCAATCACGATTCGGTGGGAGATGATCGATGTTACACAAGCAGCTTCGTTGATTGTTGATGGACATACGATTAGCTTAAACGAAACCGGAACAACTAAAATCTACAATCCAACCCGCCTGCCGAACGGGCAGGAATCCGAAATCAAACTTCGGTTAGCATCAGGTTCATCAATAGAGATCTCAGAGGATTTTGTTTTACAGCAGAATTATCCGAATCCATTTAACCCTTCAACAGTTATTCGTTATTCGTTACCGGTTAACAGTCGGGTGACACTGAAGGTTTACGATATTCAAGGAAAAGAAGTAGCAACACTTGTAGATGAGTTTCAGATTGCGGGATTCAAGTCGATTGTATGGAATGCAAATAACATAGCGAGCGGAATTTATCTATGCAACATTAGCGCAAACAATTTTAAACGAAACATCAAGATGTTATTTATTGAATAATTTATAGTAATGGAGGAGTAAATTGAAAAACATAGATTCGACCTTTTTAATAATAATCTCATGGATCTTTTTATTTGATTTCGGTTTTGCTCAAAATAATTTCTGGGAACCCATCAATGGACCAGTAGGTGGCATTGTATATTCTCTTACAACTGACACAAACGGATGTTTATACGCTGGAACGTCATTAGGTGGTGTATTACAATCAACAAACAATGATAATGATTGGAATAATGTTAACAATGGTTTAACAAATTTATGCGTCCGGTCACTTGCTATCGATAATGAAGGATATATTTTTGCCGGAACAGGTCATCCAAACTACGATGGTGCAATATTTCGCTCAATAGATAATCCTCCCTGCTGGGTGCAACTTGATATTGGTTTAAGTAATCTTGCTATTTATTCACTAGCAATCGATTCTAATGGATACATATTTGCTGGATCAATACCCAAAGGTGTTTTTCGTTCAACTGATCATGGAGAAACCTGGTTACAAACTAACAATGGTATAAGCAACACAGTAATCCTCTCGCTTGCAATAAATTCAGATGGACATATCTACGCTGGTACATGTGGGGGTCTTTTTCTTTCGACCGATAAAGGTGATAATTGGTTTAGGTTATCTAATGGACTCACAGATTCAATAATTGCATGCATTGCAATTAATTCAAATATTTATTTTGCTGGGACATCCTCAGGTATATTCCGATCAACCAATAATGGAGGCTTATGGGTACAAATGACCGATACTTCAATCCACACCATAAACATTAACAAAGATGGGGATATAATTGCGGGAAGTTTATCTAACGGTGTTTTTCGTTCTACTGATAATGGAGAAAGTTGGTTGCAAGTTAACAAAGGATTGTCAGACACGTCTATTTATTCGCTACACATCAATCATAATGGGGAAATTTTCGCTGGAACAGAAAGTGGTAGCATTTACAAATCAACAAATAACGGTGAGATCTGGTTTCAAGTGAATAAGGGTGGTCTCACAAATCTTTCAATTTGGTCACTTGGTATCAATTCTCACAATGATATTTTTGTTGGGACACAGGATGGAAATTCTTTTCGCTCAACCAATAATGGAAAAAGTTGGATAGAGATGATAATTGATACACTTAAACCTCTTGTTTATTCTCTTTCATTTGATTCTCTTGGAAATGCTTTTGCTGGTACTCGTATAGGAATATTCAGATCATCAGATAATGGGGAAACATGGACATTTTCTACCGATAGTTCTGTTCACATACCTATTCTAGCTTTTCTGATTTGCCAACAGAACAACATCTTCACCGCTACCACTCGTGGTATCTTCCGCTCAACAAATGCAGGCGATTCTTGGACTCAAGTAAACAATGGCATAACTGATACATCTATATGGTCGTTAACAAAGAACACAGATGGAGTAATTTTTGCAGGTGCACATAATGGCAAAATTTTTCGCTCTACCAACATCGGTGATAGTTGGGCTCAAACAAAATTTAGCATCCCTGGTGACATTGTATTCTCGTTAGCTGCTAATTCAAATGGATATCTATTCGCCGGTATGGTCGATGCCGCAGGTTATCGTGGCTGTTACATATCTTCAGATAACGGCGATAACTGGGAAAAAACTAACTTACCTAATTACAATGTAATGTCGCTTAATATTAATTCGAACGATCATATTTTCGCGGGGACGAATTATTATGTCTACCAATCGACAGATAATGGACAAACGTGGCAAAGCATCGATAAGGGTCTTACGTATTGGTCCATCCGCACAATGATTATTGATAAGAATGGTTATCTTTATGCTGGAACGTCTGGTGGAGGTATCTGTCGAAGCACGCAATCAACGGTCACCTCAGTTATGGAAAATCGACAATATCCACGATTAGGATTCACTCTCGAACAAAATTATCCCAATCCATTTAATCCGATAACAATGATTCAGTACGAAATTCCAGTCGCATCACAGATTAGAATTAAGATATACGACTTATCTGGGAAAGAAATCGCAATCTTAGCAAATGAAAAGCGTGAACCAGGAAGGTACGAAATAAAATTCGACGGTTCTGGATTACCAAGCGGGATCTATTTTTATCGCCTCATCACTGATGAGTGTGAATCTACTAAAAAGCTTATTCTTCTGAAATAGGTTGAATAACTTGCACTACTTAGGACTTTGGATTAATCTTTCTTTTCAACCTTCTCCTTGAATTTCCATCATTTCCCTTCAATATTCACCATTTTCCTTCAATTTGTTCTAAGGATAGGAAACTATTATGATATTAGTGATGTTATATATTACGAAATTTAAGACACCTATTATTTGCATATTGACAATGAAAGAAAGGGATGTTATATTTCAAATCATATTTATTCGTTCTTATTCTATGATTAACAAACTTCCATCGAGGCATTTTAAAATTTTCAATTACTAGCATCCCCCTGCCAGTATTTTGTATTTAGACGATTGATGATGTTACACGTAAGAAATTGTTTTTCAAATTAACTATCAACAACATAAAGGAGTGCGTCATGAAAAATTTTATAATAATTATTTTTGTCCTTTCTTTAGTATCACAAGTGAATGGACAAACGATTATATCCGGTACAATTACCGACACAGTATGGCATCTTTCTGGAAATCCCTACATAGTTACTTCCAATGCCACAATCCTTCAGAACAAAACTCTAACCATAGATTCCGGAGTTGTTGTTCGATTCCAAAGTAATCAGGGATTGTACATCAATGGGACACTAAATGCCCGCTACACCCTTTTCACTTCTGCTAAAGATACCAATTTGGGTTCTCCGGCAAAAGGAGATTGGAATTACATTCAAGTCGGTAATAGCAGTAGTGGTGTAGCTAACTTTGATACATGCCGCATCAGATATGGCGGAACAAGTTACTTCCCATCTGTAAATCCGAATCTCTATGTTTATTGGGGATCAGCAACAATCAAAGGAACCGATATCACAAGCAGTAAGAATTATGGTATTTTGCTAAACACTTCAGGCACCGCGACATTATCGAATACTAATATCGCTTCATGCGAGTGGCCCATCGTATACAACGGACCGGGCTCTCTAATTTTTAATAACGGTAATATTCTAACCGGAAACACGCATAATGGAATTTGGCTAAATTACTATGGCAATTCCAATGCATTGGTCCTCGATACTGTTAGTATTCCATATGTATTAGGATCGTATACGGTTTATGCAGGCGGTTCGATCCAAATTGCTTCCGGAAATATGTTAAAGTTTACCAGTGGAGGACGTATAGATGTTAGCGGTTCGTTAAATGCCGTGGCAGCATTGGGTCAAAATATACAATTCACCAGTTATACCGATGATAATGTTGGCGGCGATACAAACGCTGATGGAACTGCAACCGCGCCTACATCGAGAAATTGGGATGGCGTTGTATTCGAAGATGCAAGCATAGATGGAAACTGCAATATGAGGAAGTGCAAAATAACCTTTGCCGGCTCAGGAAATATTGGTGGCATAACGATGTATAACGCAAGTCCGACAATTGACAGTTGCGATATGGCGAATAATTATTACGGTGCGATGATGCAATATGTCTCTAATCCGAATTTTACAAATAATACAATCGGATCTAGTGTTATGGTGCCCATTGCAATGTCATTTGCAGCAAATCCAATCTTTGTAGACAATACGTTTTCATTTTCCGATAATTCGTACGATGCAATAGGTTTGCTCGGTGGAACGCTTCCGGCGAATGCGGTTCTCCCCATCCGCTCGGTTACATCAATTCCTAATGTTACCTACCTTCTTCTTGAAGCTGTAACAGTTCCGGTCGGCAACAGCCTTACTATTAATAAAGGAGTTGTAATAAAAGGATACAGCAATTATCAAAGAATAGTTGTTCAAGGAAAATTAACCGCAAATGCCACTCCCGATAGCATGATAACCATTACATCCGCAAAGGATGATAATTTTGGAAATCCTGGTGATTCTAACAAAGACGGTACACAAACAACACCGAATAAAGGTGATTGGGGTGGAATCGTTTTCGAGCAAGGCAGCGATACTACTTCCATCTTGAACTACTGCCGCTTCCAGTATGCAAGTCTACCTAGTTCATATTACAACACACGCTACATCAGCGGTGGTACTGTAACAACTGTTGGAACAGCTCCAACAATATCAAACTGTGTACTTAAAGATACTTATTATGGAATTTATGCTTTTCAATCTTCAAGACCTAGAATCATCAACGACACTATCATCAACACAACTTATACTCCGATTGCGATTTCGGTTTCTGCCGATCCGATATTTAGCGGAGTTCATTTCATAAACACTTCATGGACAGCGCTTGGAATCATTGGAGAGAACTTAGGATTCAACGGAACTATCCGGAAGCGTAATGTTGCTGGGTACGATAACATCACATACGTTTTGCTTGAGGATCTCACTGTTAATTCCGGAACAAATATGACAATAGATCCTGGTGTTGTCATCAAAGTAAATGGACAGTCAATCTATGTCAACGGCGGCTTTAGAGCCAAAGGGACAGCCGCGGAAGGACGAATTGTGTTTACATCCTTAAAAGACGATAATTTCGGGAATCCGGGTGATACAAATGGCGACGGCGCCGCAACTTCCCCAGCTTGGGGTAATTGGCAAACAATTCAATTTTTAGCAACGAGTGATGATGGATTCTGCCTCATCGATAGTTGTTTGATAAAATACGGAGGATCGTATTATGGAGGAGTAACATTTACAAATGCGGGTGGAACATTATCAAACACCATACTCAGTGATATTTATAATTACGGAATTGAATGCGATGGCGGTGCAACGCCAACTATCAATGGTGTTGATATCATTAATTGCCGTTTAGACCCGATTGCTATGTCGTTAACTTCTGATCCGACTTTTTTGAATATCACCTTCGCTGCAAATGGCAGTAAGGGCATCAGAATTCTTGAAGGCACTCTCTCATCAAACGCGACTCTTTACACTCGCGATGTTGCGGGTATAAATAATATTGCTTATATCGTTGGCAACTTGACTATTGCCCCAAATGCTGTTCTCACTATTGCACCCGAAGTAGTAATTAAGTTTGTGAACAACGGTTACAGCGGCATTTACGTTCAGGGTGCGCTCATTGCCGACGGTACTGCAGTGCAAAAAATTATTTTCACTTCATTACCCGACGATGCGGATGGAGGAGATACAAACAACGATGGAAATGCTACTCAACCTGCTCGCGGAAATTGGAATGTCATCGATTTCGTAAGTTCGTCTGCTGATACCTTGAATTCATTAAAAAATTGTGAATTCAGATATGGCGGCAGCGGATATTATGCGTATAACTATACGTATGGAGTAATTAGAGCAACAAACGCCAAAGTCGTTGCTGATAGCTGTGTTATTCAGCAATCCAATACAACAGCGATTGGAGTATTTGGCAGCGCGGATCCAATATTTACGAACATTCAAATTAACAACATCAGCGGCTGTCCGGTTGCAATGAGCATGTTCTCGAATCCGACATTCACTAACATTTCAGCTTTGAATATCGGATATATGGCGCTGGGTATAGTTCCTGAAAATTATTCTGTCGATGATACAATCCCTCTCAGAAATTTTGCTGGATATGAAAACATCACATACTATTTATACACTACATGCACAATCAATTCAGGAACTGTATTGACAATTCCTTCCGGGCTTGTTTTTAAGAATGGCGACTTGACCGTCAATGGCGCTATCGTTGTCAATGGCACTTCAACATCTCCTGTAATATTCACAGACGATGCTGATGATAGTTACGGTAATCCCACAGATTCAAAAGGTGATGGCTCTTTGACAAAACCAACCATTCAAGGCAGTTCACGAATTTATTTTTCGGATATCAGTAACGATAGTATAAACGTTGTCAATCATGCTATAATCCGATATCGTGACGGTGGAATCACTACGTTAAGCAGTTCACCTAAAATTATTAATACAACTTTCGATAAGAATAATTGGGGTGTATATCTTACCGGTGTCTCAGATCCGATAATTGATACTTGCGTTTTCAGTAACCTTACATACGCCCCGCTTAGAACATCACTTGTTTCCTATCCGCGTTCAACTGAGAATAATATAATATCCGGCACAACTTATCGCGCAATCGGAGTTCTTGAGAATGAAACACTTGTGCAAGATGTAACGCTGGTAAAACGAAACTTCGCAGACATCACCAATATTCCTTACCTATTCGGAAATTACAACATCGGGACTGGTGCAGTTTTAACTATTTCTCCCGGTGTCGTTCTTAAATTCTTCTACTTTAACGGTATGACTGTTAGAAAAGGGCTTATTGCTGAAGGTGGATCCACTCCGGACAGCACGATTGTATTTACCGATTACCGTGATGATTTTTATGGCGGAGATACCAACGCAGATACAACAGCGACTTCTCCTTACAGCAGCTATAATGGCTGGTATGGAATTACATTTCAGGATGAATCACTAGACCCGCTTTGCCGTTTAAAAAATTGCATATTTAGATATGCTGGTTTATCGTACAGCACTTCTGCAATTACGGCAAATAATGCAAGCCCCACAATTACGTACTCCTCATTATCGAAGAACTACAATGGAGTAACAGCAACCGGATCAGCAAATCCTGTTATCAATTATTGCGACATATTCCAGAACTCAAATTATGGCGTTAATAACGTCAACAAAACATTCAACATTGATGCTCGATATAACTGGTGGGGAAACAATTCAGGACCAACACATTCCGGAAATCCCGGCGGTACGGGTGATGCAGTAACCGACAGCGTCCGCTATCTGCCATTCCGCACAATCGGCGCACGGCAGCCAATCGCTGGCGATGTTAGTTTGAACGGTATTGTACAAGCATATGATGCCACTGAAATTCTTCAGTACATTGTCGATCCTATAACTTACCCCCTCAACCCAACTCAACAGCAGGTAGCTGATGTCAGTGGAGCAGCTGGAATAACATCATACGATGCTTCACTAATCTTGCAGTATGTTGTAGGGAATATTCTTGCCTTCCCAAGCGAAGGTGGTGTAAATATTCCACTATCAATTCCGAAAGTGATGGCTTCTTCGATTGAATTTGGGAATGGGGTTATTAACAATTCAAGTGTAACAGTTCCAATCCATGCAAGTAATATTCATAATTTTGCATCCGCTGATATCCAGATAAAATTCGACGGTAATATTCTCACACCAACCGACGTTAAACTATCTTCGGATCTTTCCGGAATGCTGATGCAAAAGAAATATTCGGATGGAATTATTTCAATTGCTGTTGCAGGTAACAAGACTTTCGATATCAACGGAGACGTTTTGTACTTAACCTTCCACATCAAAGATAACGGAAAGACATCATTAACATTCACCCGGTTGTTACTAAACGAACAAGATTTTGTTTCTTTAGTAAATTCGGGTAATATCGTTCTCAACAGTAAACCTACTGAGTTTGTGCTATATCAGAATTATCCGAATCCTTTTAACCCCACAACAAAAATTCAGTACCAGATTCCGGAAGAAGGCTCGCACGTTACTCTTAAGATATACAACATCGTTGGTGAATTGGTCAAGACCCTTGTGGATGGAATCCAGCCGACCGGTGATTATCAAATTGTTTGGGATGGAACGAATGATGCTGGACTTCAGGTTGGAAGTGGAAGTTATATTTATCGTATTACGGCAACCGGCAATAAAAACTTTACCGGTGTCAAGAAAATGCTCCTAATGAAATAATTCACGATTAAACCGGATGATAAATCAAATGATCACCATTAATCTAAGGAGCAAATGAAAATGAAAAAAATATTATTCCTAATATTGCTTGGTACTCTGTTGGTCCTGCCTCTCGTGGCGGGACCAATCAGGGTCTCGTTCCAAGATATAACAGTGCTTCGGGGAAGCACCGTTTACATACCGGTAAACATCGACAGTAGTTTGACTAGTTTGAATGTGAAATCATACGAACTTGATATCAGCTACACTTCAGGGGCGTTGTATATCGACAGTGTAATTACCGTTGGAACTATGACGCAATCTTGGACGTCTCCGGCATTCCATCTTTCGTCTGGAAGAATTACAATCGCGAGTGCCGGCACTGAACCTCTGGCAGGCACTGGAGTTCTGGTATTCCTGAAGGTGTTTCTACCATTAACATCCTCATCATATTACGGATATCTCACATTCAATAAAGCATATTTCAACGAAGGCACCCCAACAACAACAGTAAGAAACGGAACTATCACTATCCAGAATATTCCAATCATCACCGTATCTCCTAACATTGGATTATTGACAGTTGGAGAGACTCTGCAATTTTATATATCCGGTGGTTCAAGTCCATATAGTTGGTACACTACCGATCCTTCAGTTGCAATAATGAACAGCAGTGGTTTAATGACAGGAATTCATGCTGGATTCTGTCAGGTAATAGCCATTGATAACAACGGTACACGCGACACAACGAGCATAATCGAGGTAAGAGCATTCAAACTTATAGTACGCGATACTTCGTACCTTCAAGGACAAACTTTTCTCTTGCCTGTTTCTATTACCGATTTGAGTTTGGTAAATGTTTATTCTGGAACATTCACTGTTTCGTACAATTCAAACGTACTAACTGCGCTTGGAACAATCCAGGACGGTACACTTTTGTCGGCGTTTACTTCACCGGTGATTCATTTGGCTTCCGGATCAATAACCATTGCATTTTCGGGTGACACATCCCATCTGCATGCAACAGGAACGCAGGTTCTCATCTTTATTAGATTCAAGATAACAGATGTTAACACTTACGGAACAACCCTGCAATTCTCCAACATCATGTTCAACGAAACAGTCGCTGCAAATTACCGCAATGGAAATTTCAATGTTATTCCGCGGGCAATCTTAACTGTATCCCCAAACACAGCTACACTCGTTGCCGGAGATTCTCTCCAATTCAATGTATCAGGCGGCGCTACTCCCCCAGTGATATGGTCCGTTGGTGACCCAACTTTAGCAACGATATCCAATTCTGGTTTGTTGAAAGCTTTGAAAAGCGGAATTATTAAAGTATCGGTTTTAGATGCAGTTGGAGCAACCGGAACCAGCGGTAACATAACACTCTACGACATGCGTTCTCAATTATTAAATGTTGGCGGCAAAGTCGGTGATACCGTAGAGGTTCCCCTTCAGGTTGGCTCGTATTCCCCCGGGATATTCTCAACACAATTTACAATCAACTTCAACCAAAATTATTTTACACCGCTAACAGTGGTTACTACCGGAACTTTATTTGAAGGAAGAATGACTGCGATTGGCTCACCAGCTTCAGGATCTGTAAACATCACCGCAGCCGGAACAAATTCAACTACAGGACCAGGAATTTTGTTAAAGGTAAAATTTAAAATCTTAGGTACTGCTCCTTTAGGAACATATCCTTTGTATTTGATTAATACACTATTCAACGAAGGTAAACCATTTGCATTGACATCCAATGGAAATATAATTGTGGGTACGACCGGTATAGAAGAAGATGATGTTTATAATCCGATAGAATATTCATTAGATCAGAATTATCCCAATCCATTCAATCCAGCGACTGAAATTCGTTTTAACTTGCCAACCGCCGCACATGTATCTTTAAATATTTACAACATATACGGTGAAGAAATTGTTTCCTTATTGGATGGATATCAAAACGCTGGTTTGAAAATAATTGAGTTCAATGCAAACAATCTCTCAAGTGGAATTTATTATTATCGGATGACAACAAAATATTTTACTGAAACAAAGAAAATGGTATTTCTAAAGTGAACCACGATTAGATGGAAAACAAAAAAGCCGACCTAACAAAGTCGGCTTTTTAATTTTGCCTGTATCCATTTTACATATTCTTAATTATCACGTCACCAAACTCCGAGCACTTAACTTGTTTGGCACCGTCCATCAACCTGGCGAAGTCGTATGTAACAACTTTCGATTTGATCGCACCATTCAATCCTTTAATAATGAGATCGGCAGCTTCTTGCCATCCCAGATAACGCAGCATCATCTCGCCGCTAAGTACAACTGAGCCGGGATTGACTTTATCAAGATTCGCATACTTCGGTGCAGTACCGTGTGTCGCCTCGAAAACTGCATGACCCGTAACGTAGTTGATGTTTCCGCCGGGTGCAATACCGATTCCACCAACTTGTGCTGCAAGTGCATCGCTTAAGTAATCACCGTTGAGATTGAGCGTAGCTATTACATCGAATTCTTCCGGTCGTGTTAGTACTTGTTGCAATGTTATATCGGCAATTGCATCTTTGATAAGAACTTTTCCAGAAGCGAGTGCACCTTTTTGCTCGGCATTTGCTGCTTCCTCACCTTTTTCTTTCTTCGTTTTTTCCCACTGCATCCATGTGTACACTTTACTTCCGAATTCTTTTTCTGCCAGCGCATATCCCCAATCGCGGAATGCACCTTCGGTAAATTTCATGATGTTGCCTTTGTGAACAAACGTAACCGACTTTCTTTTCTGTTCGATAGCATACCGGATGGCAGCACGTATCAACCGCTCCGAGCCATAGAGAGAAACCGGTTTTAGTCCAACGCCGACTTTTACTGAAGCATCCGCTTGAGGGGTGCCGATCATTTTGAGCCAATCAGCAATTTTATTTGTCGTTCCAAAACGAATTTTCTTGAACATATCAGGAAATTCTTTTGAAAAGAAATCGAGTATCTTTTGCGCTTCAGGTGAGCCAGCCGTGAACTCGATGCCTGCATAAATATCTTCTGTGTTCTCGCGGAAGATTATCATGTCAACAAGCTCAGGTCTTTTTACCGGGGAAGGCACACCTTTGAAATATTGAACCGGTCGCAGACAGACATACAAATCTAACATCTGCCTTAAAGCGACATTAAGAGAACGGATTCCACCGCCGATTGGTGTTGTTAGTGGGCCCTTTATACCGACGAGATATTGACGAAACGCCTCAACCGTTTCGTCGGGAAGCCAAGTATTGAATTGCTTGAACGATTTCTCACCTGCAAAAACTTCCATCCATGCAATCTGCCGCTTACTGCCGTATGCTTTTTGTACCGCAGCATCAAAGACACGCTGCGATGCCCGCCATATATCCGGACCTGTGCCGTCACCTTCGATGAAAGGAATTATTGGATGATCGGGAACGTTTAATCGTCCTCCGCTGGTAGAAATTTTTTCTCCATTAGCTGGTGGTTTTACTGCTGCTGTAACCATATTAAGACTCCTATTAATTGATAAACTTTATTTAAAAAATATGAAGTGTCCAATTTGACACGAAGCAATTGTATATACCAAATTTTCTGTTTAAAATCAAAATGAAATATAGGTTGCCCGCCTTGAGACTCATCTTCTTCCAATTGCTATTACATCGCGGTTATAATTAATTCCTACTGCTACAATCATATTACCTTTTATTGCTACACTGTGGTATACACCATAACCCAAGTATGTGTCTTTAACGTAGTTCTTCCAATCATATCCATTGAAGTGAAGTATATCTCCACCCTCACAAACAAAAACTATATCGTTCAATTCATTCCCCCGCATAGCACCTATGGAATAGGTATAATACGGGTATCCGCAGAACGACCATAAGCTTTGGTCTTCAACATTTCTCTTTGTAAATATAAAATCACCGGCAACGTAATATATCCTTCCCGGCACAAACCATATACCGGATAATGCTTTGTAGTTGTAAACAAACTTCCCAAAAATTCCGCTGTCAGGCAATTGGGTTACAGTTGTACCGGAAATCTTGAGTATCTTACAATCATAGTTATCCGAAGCTACTGCCAGTATTTCTAACTCACCAGTCTTGCTGTTCGTTGAACCCCGGATGTCTCGGATTGGAAGTGAGGTGCCGCTCTCCAACTTTTGCCAAATGCTGCCATTGTAGTGTGCAACTCCTCCATTAGCTCCAACAATGTAAATATTTGATGAATTCGTTCCCCAAACCTTATTGACCCAGCCTGTCCAAATGGATGCAGGTAAATCAAATGTTCTCCACTGAGTACCATCCCAATGCATCGGTTGGTTACTACACACCCAGTAATCATTTACTCCGAATGCAAATACTGAATAAAGTTGTGAATAATAGTTAGAACCCTGATATGAATACAAAATTCTTTTAAGCTCCCACATTCTTCCATCCCAGCGTGCAGCATTGTATTTTACAAATTGCCCCGTAGAATCTTCCATGTTAATCCCTCCCACGATCCATACACACGTATCATTGATAATAGCGACATCGTTAATGCTCGATCCCAACCTCCCCAATGTATAAATAGTCCACTTAAAGTTGTGGCTCGTTGTGTCCATGGTAGTTACAGAAATATTTTTTACCTCATCTCGTCTCCTATCTAAAGGTCTGATGAGCGTATATCTGTAAGTGTGCTTCGGAAGGAGCCCCCACAGGCGTCCTTTGTCTATAATTACCGTATCTTGCGAGGTTAATGTTGTTGTAAGAACAATCGTTGTATCCCTTTTAAGTGTAAAGGTACGCGGGTAGCGGTCTTGTGCGACGCTAATCTTTAACAGCACATCCGTTACACCAACGTCTTCCGCAATTAGCTGTATTGTTGGTGGGTGTGGACGCGGCGGCGGCAGTATCTCTGTCTTATCATCCCTGCAAGCAACCCCTATCAGGATTAGTGGGATTAACAGGATTACAATCATCAATATGTAAAATATGGAACGCCGCATATCTTTTATTCCACAGTTTCTTCTGAGATATTGTACTCAATAAAAAATTAAATGTCAACTTTGTTTTTCAAGTTTGTTTCTTTTTCCATCTTTGCTTATATTCAGTCCAAGTTTATAACAATATTCGCTGATACCCTAAAGGAGTTTACATGAAAAATTATACAATTTTTGCCATCCTCACGCTTGTTCTTTCGGTTTTTTTGCTCACTGGATTTCAGTGTGCTTCCCAGGAAATGACAAGCGCAAAGCTCTACATCCAGCGCTCCGACTGGCAGAGTGCTGAGAAATGGCTCGCTAAAGAAGTCGAAAAGAACCCAACGAATGGTGAAGCATGGTGGTTGCTCGGAAACACTCGAATGCAGATGGGCAATTATAAAGGATCCGTCGAGGCATATAACGCTTCATTGAAAAATAGCAACGAGTTTACAGACAAAATCTATCAGGCAAAAAAATATATCTGGAGCCAGTCACTAAATCAAGGCGTCAATTTTTACAATCAAAGCTTGAAAGCTTCACCCGACAGTTCAAAAATGTTGATAGAAAAAGCGATCGCCAGTTATGGACTCGCACTTGAAGTCAATCCCGATAGTGCTATTACATATCAAAATCTGGCGGCTGCCTATCGTTCACAAGGCAACCTCGATGAAGAGATAAATATGTTGAAGCAGTCGCTCACCCGAAAACAGAGCGTAGCAGTTCACACATTACTGATCAATGCTTATCTTCAGAAGGCACAAGCTGCTGATGCAAAGAGCGATAAACAAGGTGCGTCGGAGGATTACAATAACGCTCTCACCGCAATCGTAGAAGCACGCAAAACAGCACCTGAGAATACCGAGCTGCTTGCCGCTATGATAGATATTCATGTGCGGCTTGGAAAAGCGAATGAAGCAAAACCATATATCCGAGAAGCGATTGAAAAAGATTCGACAAATAAAGTGTATCAATACGATCTTGGCGTTCTTTTGATGCAAACAGATTCTCTTACGCAAACAGATTCTCTCGATGAGGCAATTACACGGTTTGAAAATGCATTGAAAATCGATTCGACGTATGAAGTAGCACTGCAAAATATTGGTGTTGCATACATGCGGGTTGGTGATAAATTGAAGCAGGCAGCACAAACCACCGACGTAAAAAAGATTGTTGATAAAACGTATCTCGAAAAGTTCAAGAAAGCGACCGAATATTTCGAGCAGCTTACGGCAGTGAAGCCGGATAATCCGAATGCGTGGGATCTGTTAGCTTCTGCATACGCCAACGCAGATATGGTTAAAGAAGCAGAAGATGCTTTAAAAAAAGCAGATGCTTTGCGGAAAAAATAAATAACAATTTCTAAAATGCCTTTCATCAAAAAGATGGAGGGCATTTCCATTTTCATAAAAGAGGAAAATATATGGTAAATCCGAATCAACCGCCGCAGCAGATAAGTATCGAGTTAGGAGAAAAGGAAGCGGAGGGTATTTATTCCAATCTTGCGATAATAACACACTCACCTGCGGAATTTGTTATCGACTTCACGCGGGTTCTACCCGGTATACCGAAGGCAAAAGTGCACGCCCGCATCATAACAACTCCACAACATGCAAAACTTCTCCTCAATGCACTTAAAGATAACATTGAAAAATTCGAGAAGAATTTTGGCGAAATAAAGATTCAAGGTGAGCCAACTCCCGGTGGATTTGGTTTCCAGCCGCCAACAACGGGCGACAAAGTACACTAATACGACTAACCACTCGTCACTTTTTAGAGTATATATTTACTCAAATCCTTATTCTTTATAATACTCGCAAGCTGCTCGTCTACCATCTCTTGAGTAATCATAATAGTTTTACCAGTGTACTTATCAGGTGCCTCGAAAAGAATCTCTTCAAGCAATGTTGTCATGATTGTATGAAGGCGCCGGGCGCCGATATTTTCAACCTGCTCGTTCACTTGTGCCGCTAACTTTGCGATCTCTTTTATTGCCTCGGGATGAAATTCAAGTTTTACTCCTTCTGTTTCGAGTAAAGCAGTGTACTGTTTTAGAAGTGCATTCTGTGGCAGAGTGAGGATTTTTACAAAATCAGCTTCAGTTAAACTATCAAGCTCAACACGGATTGGAAAACGTCCCTGCATTTCTGGAATTAAATCTGATGGTTTCGATACGTGAAACGCCCCCGACGCGATGAAGAGAATATGATCGGTTTTCACCATACCATATTTTGTCAAAACAGTTGATCCCTCAACAATCGGAAGTAAATCTCGCTGAACCCCTTCGCGTGAAACATCCGGACCAGATGAATGTCCACGCTCGCCAGCGATTTTATCAATCTCATCAATAAAAACGATCCCTGAGTTTTCCACTCGCTCAAGCGCCTCTTTAACTATCGATTCAGTATCAAGTAATTTCTGTATTTCTTCTTGAATGATTAAACCTCGCGCTTCGCCAATGGTCATCTTTCGTTTCTTCGTCTTCTTGGGAAGAATATTGCCAAACATCTCTTGAATATTCATTCCCATTTCTTCGATATTGATTGGACCGAACACCTGCATAGCGGGGATCTGGCTCGAAGTAACATCGACTTCGACCATCCGATCTTCCATTTCACTATTACGCAGTTTATCCCGGAATTTATCGCGTGTAGTTTTATGATTTTCACCTTGAGCATATTCTTCGCTATTGGCAGGATTTTCGTTTGGTTGTCCACGCCGCACGGGTGGAACAAGGATATCAAGGATACGTTCCTCGACTTGCCGCACAGCTTTCTCTTGCACTTCCGCCGACTTTTCACTTTTAAGCATATTTACGGCAAACTCGGTCAAATCACGAATCATAGATTCAACATCACGACCAACATAACCGACCTCAGTAAACTTCGAAGCTTCAACTTTAATAAAAGGAGCGTTTACCAGTTTGGACAGGCGCCGAGCAATTTCGGTTTTACCAACTCCTGTCGGTCCGATCATGATAATATTATTCGGCATGATCTCTTCACGAAGATTCTCCGGTGTCTGCAACCTGCGCCATCGGTTTCGTATAGCGATAGCTACCGATTTTTTTGCGGCATTCTGACCGATGATATATTTATCAAGCTCACGGACAATTTCACGGGGTGTTAATTCTCTAATGGATTCTTTTTTCATTTTTCGATTCATCACAATTCTTCAATCATAATATTTTTATTTGTGTAGATGCAGATATCGGCTGCAGCTTCCAAAGACAATTTCACAATCTCTTTTGCAGAGAGATCGGTATACTTTTTTAGCATCCGCGCGGCTGCAAGAGCGTAATTGCCGCCTGAACCAATTGCAACGATCCCATCATCCGGCTCAATAATTTCACCTGAACCGGAAATTATTAGCGCTTGCTCCTTGTCTAAAACAGCTAACAGAGCTTCGAGCTGTCGAAGATACTTATCAGTCCGCCAATTCTTTGCAAGCTCGACTGCCGCTCGCAGGAGATTTCCGTGATATTGCTGGAGTCTTTCTTCGAAGCGCTCAAAAAGTGTAAATGAATCCGCCGCTGCGCCCGCAAAACCGGCGAGCACAGTGTTATCGTGGAGTTTTCTGACTTTACGAGCACCTTGTTTCATAACCGCATTACCTACGGTAACCTGACCATCACCACCGATGACGGTTTTGCCATTGTGGGTGAGTCCAATGACAGTTGTAGAATGAAATATTTGTGGCATAATAATATTGAGTAGATGTGATTAAATTTTTCTTCGAAGTCGGGCAACCGGAATTTTCATCGCCTCACGATACTTGGCTACAGTACGGCGCGCAATATTAAGCCCGTTTTTATTTAACATTTCGGCTATGCGATCATCGCTGAGTGGATGATTTGGATCTTCCAATTCAATAATTTGTCGTATCATTTTCTTAACTTCTTTATTTGAAACCTCTTCCCCGGTTGAAGTCGTCAGTTTATCGCTGAAGAAATGCCTCAGCTCATAGACACCATATTCCGTTTGAACATACTTTCCATTTACAACCCGGCTGATAGTTGAAATATCCATCAAGATGATCTCGGCTATATCTTTATAGATCATTGGTTTTAAATTCTCTCCGGTCTCGAAAAACAATCGCTGCTTTTCAATAATTGCTCTCATCACCTTCATCATCGTCTCACGCCTTTGATTAATAGAGGCAATAAACCATTTCGCCGACTCGAACCGTTTGCGGATGAAATCTTTAACGCCATCTGATACACCATTCTTCGATTTTTTCGACATTAACTCTTTATATCCACGGTTAACACGAAGAAAAGGAACACTACGATCATTCAATGATATAATGAAATCCCCATCATCACGTTCAACAATGAAGTCGGGAATAACGTAATTTTGCTGAGCAGAAAACTGTCCCTCCCCCGGTTTCGGATTGAGTTTTTGAATAAGCTCTATAATCGGCTTAAGCTGCTCCATTGTGATATTGAGGTTCTTGATAAGCTCTTCATAGTGTTTCATTGTAAAATCTTCGAAGTGATCGCGAAGAATTTTAAGTGCCTGCTCGGTAAGTGAATAATTAATCTCTGAAACTTCAAGCTGAACAATAAGACACTCCTGAAGATTGCGTGCGGCTATTCCGGGTGGATCAAGCTTTTGAATCATTTTTAATATTTCTTCCGCCCGGTCGGCGGTAATCGATAAGCCCTTCGTTAAATTCAAATCTTGAACAATTAGGGATAGTTCCCGACGAAGGTAGCCGTCCTCATCTATGTTCCCGACAATTTCTTCACAAAGTAATCTTTCATCAGTCGTCAGATCGAGCATGAGAATTTGATCCATTAACCTTTGTGTTAATGTAACTTCAGCTGGCTGAGGGAATTCATCCCGATCCTCATCCACTTTGTTAATATAGGTGGCTTTATGTCCTTCAAGATTATCATTCATGAAATCTTCGAAGGTATAACCGTCTTCGCTCGATGAATTATCTTTTTCTTTTGGCGGATTCTCAGTGCTTACCTCGGCAGGTTCTTCCTCTTTGGATTCTAACTGTTCCTGAGTCATCTCCATCTCGTCCACTTCTTCGAGAAGTGGATTCATCTCGAGTTCAGCTTTAATGCGTTGCTCAAGAGCGAGCACGGGCAACTGCAGTAATTGAAGATACTGCACCTGCTGAGGGGTCAGCTTCATCTGAAGGGTTTGTCGCTGAGATAGATTTAACATCAGTATTTGAGCATTTAGTATTTAAGTATTATGAACTATTGTTAAGCAGACACATTTGCGTAACCGCAGTTAAGAAATATAATTGCGATGCCTGTATTCATTGAGTAATTCATGGTACCAATCTTCACCATATTTCCGAATGAGGGCATCTTTTACAAAATCATATAAATGAACATCTTTCAAACAGCCATTCTCTCTCGCTGTTGAACATTCTGGTATCCGCTCATACCGAAGCCATTCTCCTTCATAGTAGGAAATACGAATCGGAAATAAGTGGCACGAGAGAGGTTTTCGCCAGGATATTTCACCATTAAAATACGCTTGCTCAATCGAGCAACGTGCTACGTCTTTCTCATAAAGAACAAAAATACATTCTCTACGATTCACACAAATCGTTGAAAATCTTCCGGGCTCACCTTCGACCACACCTTCTGCATCAATAATCTGAAGATGTTTTGTCGATAAGTATTTCCTGATAATTGGAACGGCCTGTTGGAGGTTGTGTAATTCATTGTCGTCGAGCGGAGCACCTCTTCCACCGGGAAGCGTACAACAAGCACCTTTACATCTTTCAAGATCGCACGCGAAACGTTCAATCGCAATATCATCCTCTACAAACGCTTCACCAATGGTAAACATCACTATACATAATACAAAAGTTTTCGATAAGAGAAAATATTTCGAGCATAATATTTCTCATTATGGATTTGCGACTTAAAAAATATTTTCAATTCAATATTTAACAAACATCTTTCCCGGCAATTGCTTTACCAAACCTTTAAACTCCAAACTGAGTAAATTCACTAAAACATCGGCAGTAGACAACTTAGTAATTTCAGCAATCGCATCAATATGACAAGGATTTTCGTTTAGAACATCGTAAATTAATTTTTCAAAAAGAGTCAAAGCAGGCAAGGGCTTCTGTTCTCCCTTATCAGTTTTTTTTAATATGGGACGAAGCTTCGTTGATAGCTCATCAAGTATATCTTCGATATTTTCAACAAGTTTTGCCCTACCATCTTTTATAAGAGCGTTGCAGCCGCGACTTCGTTTTGAATTGATGTTCCCCGGAATAGCAAACACTTCGCGGTTCTGGTCGAGTGCTGTATTTGCCGTGATCATGGCTCCACCATCAAGATCCGTCTCAATTATCAGTGTACCTAACGATAAACCGCTTATGATGCGATTGCGGCGAGGGAAATTTGTTGCATCGGGCTTTGCTCCCATTTCACATTCTGATATCACGGCACCGTGTTTACAAATCCGCTCAAATAGACTTTTATTTTCTGGTGGATAAATGATATCCAAGCCAGAACCAATAACAGAAAGAGTCCTTCCGTTCGATTTTATAGAAGTATGATGCACAACTGTATCGATGCCGCGCGCCAGTCCACTTACTGTTACAATACCAAGTTTTATTAATTCTTGGGTAAATCTTTCTGCCATAATGATCCCATACTCTGACGGAGATCTTGTACCGACAATTGCAATTGCATATTTGTCTACTTCTTTTATATCGCCTCTTAAGAAAATGAATGGCGGTGGATCATAAATTTTTTTCAATGTTTCTGGATATTGTTCGTCCCAATACGTAACAATCCGCCCTTCGATACAATTGAGCTTAGACAATTGTCCCTCAGCATATTTTTTCGCATCATTAAACAAAGGACTTTTAATATAATGCAAAATCGCGTGTGTCAGCTTCTTACTAAATCCCTCAACCGATTCGATTTCTTTTGCGGAAGCATTAAAAACTGAGGAGGGATCGTCAAAATGCGATACAAGTGTTCGCACCCTGTTTGCACCGATACCGGGAATTTGAGAAAGCACTAAAAGATCAACAACAGAAAACATCGTTTCCACCGATTTTTTATTCCGATATTCCATACCTCCATTACCTCATATCAAAGTTACTCCGCTAATTCGAATCCATCAACAACTGCAACGATTACCGAGTGAACGGGTGCTTTTTTATTTTTAATTACCTGTGCCGCGCTCTGCCCTTCTTGAACGACAAGAACTATATCTCCAACACCGGCATCAACTGAATCGAGCGCGAGTATATCGCGACCGATAAACTTTTTGTCGAGATCAATCGGCTGCACAATTAAAATTTTATGCTTTTTAAGATGTTCATTCTTTTGCGTGGCAACCAGCGTGCCGATTACTTTACAGAGTATCATCAATTTAACATAATTGTTTTTTGAATTGTTCAACTAATGCTTGCGCTTGATCCATCTTAGGTGCTTCAGCTATAATGCGGATGATCGGCTCAGTGTTCGACTTCCGCATATGCACCCATGAATCCGGATAATCAATTTTTAATCCATCGTTATTATTTATTATTCCATAAGGAATATTCTTTTGCCTGATATTCTCGAGTATCTGATCAGGATCCTTACCGATTATGTTTACTTTGGATTTTGTAATCGAATATTGTGGAAGCGTTGCTTTGAATTCTGAAAGTGCTCCACCATACTCGATAAGCTGCTGTAAGATTAGAGCAATTCCAACAATCGCATCTCTGCAATAATGCACCGCCGGAAGAATGACTCCCCCACTTCCTTCACCACCAACAATCGCACCACATACTTTCATTTCCCCGGCGACATTTATTTCACCAACCGGTGTTCGAATAACTTTTGCACCATATTGATTGGCAACATCATCAATTGCCCGAGTTGTGGAAAGATTTACCACTATTGATGGCTGATGGTTGATAGCTGCTGGTTTTGGGTTGAGTTTTTGTTTTCCAAGTATAAATTTTACAACAGATGTGATTGTGTATTCTTCACCGAGCGGCTCGCCTTTTTCTGTTATTAGAACTAAACGATCTACATCGGGATCGACTGCGATGCCTAAATCAGCGTTTGTTTCTCGGACACGCAGGCAAAGTTCCTTAAGATTTTCGGGGATGGGTTCAGGGCTGCGAATAAATATTCCACTCACGTCGCAGTTCATTTCGATTACTTCACATCCAAGGTCATGGAGTAGTTTTGGCACAATTGTTCCACCTGCAGCATTGATACAATCCACGACTATTTTAAATTTCTTTTCCTTGATTTGCTTAACATCAATATAGGGTAGTTTTAAAACTATATCAATGTGTTTCTGAAAAAACGATTCATCAGTTAAATGTTTTCCAAGTTTATCCCTCGACGCATATTTATATTGTTTGGAATCCGCGATACTCCAGAGATGCTCATTCTCATCAGCGTTCAAGAACAAACCGGTTTTTGAAATAAACTTCAGTCCATTCCACTGCATCGGGTTATGACTTGCCGTGATCGCAATCCCGCCTGCGGCTTTGAGTTCTTCAACTGCAAGTGCGATTGTGGGTGTTGGTGCAACTCCTAACGCTACAACATCGCAACCCATGGCTAACAAAGTTGATGAGATCAGATTACCGATAATTTTTCCGCTTGCCCTGCCATCTCTGCCGATGACAATTTTTCCGCGATTACAATACTGGGCGAATGCAGCAGAGTATTTAACGAGCACATCAGGTGTAAGACTTTCCCCGATAATACCGCGAATACCTGATATGCTGACCATTAACGACATACTTGGGTGAAATATGATTTTTATAGATTCTTGAAATATTTTAACAAAAAGACCTTAAAAATGTAACAAAGATGTGAATGAGAAGCAAGATGAAAAGCGAGGTGTTTGAAAATCAGCCATATTTTCCGTAATTTTCAACAGATGACTTTTGCAGAAAAATAAATCATGCTTTCAGAAAGCGAGAAAGAATTTCTCTTACAAAATGCCCGTCGTTCAATTGAAGCGGCAGTTCGTAGAAAAGGTGCAGCATTACCGGAAAAGCTTCCCCAACCACTTATGGAACTTTGCGGAGCGTTCGTAACACTCCACAAAGGTGGTGAGCTTCGGGGATGCATTGGTTATATCGAAGGATTGAAACCTTTGATTGAAACTATCTGGGATGCCGCAGAAAAAGCAGCACTCGAAGATTATCGCTTCATGCCTGTAACATTTGAGGAATTACCGGATATCGAGATTGAAATATCTGTCCTTTCCCCTTTGAAACATGTCAAGGATATTAATGAGATAGAAATAGGAAAGCACGGATTGGTAGTTGAAGTTGGATACAATCGTGGACTGCTTCTGCCGCAAGTAGCAACAGAATATAGATGGGATAGAGAAACATTTTTAAATCAAACAGCACGAAAAGCAGGATTGCTATCCGATGGTTGGAAAAATCCAGAAGCAAAAATTTTTATATTCACAGCAGAAATCTTTAGCGAGCATAATTAACCATGATGACTGTACGACCACCTGCCGTTGCCGGAATGTTTTATACAGCAAATCCCAAGGCACTCGGCAAAGAAATAGATACAATGTTATCAAAGGCAACAGTGAAACCTCTGAAGGGTTCGATTGTTGCTCTGATCGTTCCACATGCAGGTTACTTATACTCTGGTTTGACTGCTGCACATGCATATAAATCATTAAGAGGATTAAGCTTCGAAACGGTTGTTATCATCTCGCCCAGTCATCGAGAATATTTCAAAGGTATTTCAATATACGATGGCAGCGCTTATCTTACACCACTCGGTAATCTTACAATAGATGAAACATTAAGAGAAGAAATTTTGAAGAATGAAAAGATTATCACGGCATCCGATATTGGTCACACTACCGAACATGCGATTGAAGTACAATTACCTTTTCTTCAAGCAGTGTTAAAAGATTTCAAGATATTACCAATTGTCATGGGCGATCAGCGCCATGAGCTGTGTTTCCATCTTGGCAACAAACTTGGTGAAACTTTGAAAGGGAAAAATGTACTCGTTGTTGCAAGCTCAGACCTTTCGCATTATCATCCATATAATGAAGCTGAAAAATTGGATAAGATTGTCGTTGATGATATTAGACAATTCGATTACGAAAAGTTGATGGAAGATTTGGAAAATGAGCGAGCAGAAGCATGTGGTGGAGGTCCGGTTGCTGCGGCACTCATTGCAGCTAAGAAGTTAAACGCTGATTGTGTTGAAATCCTTCATAAATGCAATTCAGGTGACATCACGGGCGAACGTGATGCAGTCGTGGGGTATCTATCCGCAGCAGTCCTAAGAACAAACTGAATCGTTATGCCTACACGCTATCCAAAAGTTTCGGTTATTGGTGCAGGGATCGTCGGCTCAACGATCGCTATCGCTCTTTTCGATAAAGGTTACCCGATTGTAAGTATCATCGACCGAATTGGTGGCTCAGCAATCGGTCTTGCTCGCAGCGTGAAGTGTAAAAAAGCATCCACACAAATAACCGACATTGCTCCAAATTCTAATATCATCCTTATCGCTGTATCGGATGATGCTATCGAGACAGTTGCGCTTCAGCTTTTAAAAGTAAAAATAAATAATTTCAAAAAACTTTTAGTCATACATTGTTCCGGAGTTCACTCAGCCGACATTTTGCAGCCGATCAAGAAAAAAGGTGCGTCAACCGCATCAATGCATCCGATTCAAACATTCCCCGCTTCACAGCGAGGTGGGAAGCTGCTGTCCAAATTAAAAGGAATTTACTACGGTATTGATGGTGATCCTGAAGCAATTCAAATAGTTGAAAAAATAGCGCAAGATCTAGGTGGAAAATCGGTCGTCATCCAAAAAGAACTCAAACCCCTTTACCATATCGCATGTGTATTCGCTTCAAATTATATGACAATGTTTTTAAATGTCGTGAATGATCTCGCACGAACATTGAACCTTAAAGCATCGTGGACAGAAGTATTCGGACCATTAATGACCACAACGATGGAAAATGTGGTAAAGGGATCTCCCCCATCTGCATTAACAGGTCCCATCGTGCGAAATGATATTTCCACAGTCGAGCTTCATCTTAAAATATTATTACAATATACACCACAGTTTCTTCCACTCTACACGATTGGCGGTATCGAGATTGCCCGAATCGCAAAAGAAAATCGAATAATAAGTCAAGAAAATTTTGACGAGATTGTTACTAAATTCAGAAAATTTATTCAAATAAATTCAATTAAAAAAATTACAAGGGTAAAACGGTGAAAGCACTCATAGCCAGCGGCGGACGCGGTACACGTCTACGCCCTCTCACACATACACAAAACAAGCATCTCATCCCTATTGCCAACAAACCGATTCTGCATTATGCTATCGAAGCGGCGGTTGATGCCGGGATAAAACAGATCGGTATCATCCACAATGCCGATAGCAACGAAGTTCCTGATGCGATTGGAAACGGTAAACGATGGGAAGTTAAAATAACGTTTATTCCACAGAAAACTCCTGCCGGCCTTGCACACGTTGTAAAGATCGCCGAAAAGTTTATCGGGAAAGATAATTTTATTTTTTATCTTGGCGACAATATGGTTGTTGGCGGTGTAAAGCGGTTCGTTGACGAGTTCGAAAAAAGTGATTGCAATTGCTGGCTCACACTTGCAAAAGTGAAAGACCCCGAACGCTTCGGTGTTCCTGTAATCAAAAATGGCAGGATCATCAAAGTAGAAGAAAAGCCGGCGAAACCGAAAAGCCAGTACGCGGTTGCAGGTATTTATATTTATGATAGGCATATCTTTGAAGCAGTCAAGAAAATAAAACCGAGCAAGCGCGGTGAGCTTGAAATATCCGATGCCCATACTTATCTAATCGAGAAGGGATATAAAGTTGGGTATAGCGAAATAACCGGCTGGTGGAAAGACACAGGTAAACCATCTGATCTGCTTGAAGCGAATCGTTTAATTCTGGATAACATCGAACCCGATTTCAAAGGTGAAGCAGATAAAGCTTCATCAGTTTTAGGAAAAGTATTTTTGGATGAAGGTGCCAAAGTAATAAACAGTGTTATCCGCGGACCTGCAATTATCGGTAAAAATGCTGTCATCGAAAATAGTTATATTGGACCGTTCACATCAATCGGTAACAATACGATTATTCGAAATGCAGAAGTTGAGTACAGCATCGTTCTTCGTGATTCCAAAATAACGAATGTAAAACTTCGGATCGAAGGAAGCATTCTCGGCAACGATGTTGAAATCGTAGATGCAGTCGGCAAACCGCATGTACATAGGTTTATGATTGGAGATCAATCCAGAATTGAAATCGCTTAACTTTTTTAAAATGAGGATAGTATGAATTATCAAACTCTATTAATCAATATCAAGGATCGCATCGCGGTCGTTACAATCAATCGTCCTGACAAGCTAAATGCATTGAACGCTCAATGCAAGAGTGAGCTGAAGGACTTATTCACCAACCTAAAAACCAATTCTGAAGTCGATGCGGTCATTCTCACGGGTGCAGGAGAGAAAGGTTTTGTCGCAGGAACAGACATCGGAGAGTTGACATCACTTGATGCTAAGACTGGGAAAGAATTCTCCGAAGGTGGAATTGCTATTTTCGGTCTCATCCAAAATTTAGGCAAACCGGTGATTGCTGCCGTAAATGGTTACGCACTTGGTGGCGGATGCGAGCTTGCTATGGCGTGCCATTTCAGGATAGCATCGGAGAATGCAAAGTTCGGGCAACCGGAAGTGAACCTTGGGACTTTTCCCGGGTATGGTGGAACTCAACGTCTGCCCCGACTCGTTGGATATGGCAGAGCGATGGAAATGATTCTCACTGGCAATCAGATCGATGCAAGTGAAGCTTTTCGGATCGGTTTAGTGAATAAAGTCGTGCCGCAGGCAGACTTACTTCCAACTGCTGAAGCAATGGCTCGTACGATTATCAGCAAAGGTCAGCCAGCTGTTCGGCTCGCTTTAAAGGCAATAAATGCTACATTGGAAAAGCCGTTGAGCGATGGCTTGAAAATCGAAGCCGAATTGTGGGGTGAATGTTGTACTACGGAAGACTTCAAGGAAGGCACGAAAGCATTTCTTGAAAAACGAAAACCAGCTTTTAAGGGTAAATGATTTTGGGTTTTGATAAATCTATAATATTTCGTTTTTTCTTTATTCTCGTACTGGTTGGGGCAGCGATCGGCTTATTTTTCGCTAATCAAACACAACGGACGAAGCCCTCTGAGCTATCGCAGCAGAATCTTGCATCGGTTGTGAAGGAGATTAATCAACAAGTTGACACTGTATTCGCAAAATTTCGAATTGAAAAAAAATGGTGCCGGAGAAGAGAAGTTGCAATTGGTTCAAATCTGAATCGAGTAGAGCGTAAAGTAATGATACCACTGGAAATAATTCCCATACAGATGAACCGGGCGTTAAATCTGATGGCACAACGGTATGGTGGACGAGCAATCGGCTCAGAAAATCTCAAAGAGAATACGGTAACGATACACATAAAACTTGAAGACTATATCATCGAGACGATAATTTTAAAACTGAATAAAGATTTAGTTAGGGGAAAAAAGGAAGATAAACGAAAGAAAGTTTAATCCTATTTATTAAAGAATTCTTTCGCGTTCTGAGTCACGCTGTGGTAATATTCACCGCAGAGACGCAATGGTCGGAGAGAAATAAATAACAGAAAAGAAATTCATGAATAAACAAAATACAGACAATCAATTAATGGACAAACTTGTATCCCTATGTAAACGGAGAGGGTTTATTTTTCAATCATCTGAAATCTATGGCGGTTTGAACGGCGCATGGGATTATGGACATTTAGGTGTTGAGCTTCTGCGCAACATCAAAGATGAATGGTGGAAAGCAATGACTTACCGTGAAGACATCGAAGGCATAGACGCTGCTATCCTCATGCACCCGCGTGTCTGGGAAGCATCGGGTCATGTTGAAAACTTTACCGACCCGATGGTGGACTGCAAGCAATGCAAATCTCGTTACCGACTTGATATCCTGTTCGAAGATGTTTCGAGCAAGAAACAGAAAGAAGTTTTACGAGAACTTGACCCTCAAAAATTCCAGGGTCAGCAAAAAGATGAATTCATTGCCGAAGAATTTATGAAGATCGCTGAATCATCTTCAAGCGCGGTGCTTCCGGCCCTAAGCTGCCCTAACTGCGGGAACAAAGGAACATTCACCGATGCACGCAAATTCAATTTAATGTTCAAAACATTTGTCGGTCCTGTGGAAGATTCGGGAGCCGTCGTTTACCTTCGTCCGGAGACTGCACAAGGAATCTTTGTTAACTTCCTAAACGTGCAAGCTGCATCACGTCAGAAACTTCCGTTTGGAATTGCCCAGATTGGAAAAGCGTTCCGAAATGAAATCAACACAAAGAACTTTTTATTCCGCACACGTGAGTTCGAGCAGATGGAGATGCAGTTCTTCGTCAAACCGGGAACCGATGACAAGTGGTTCGAGTACTGGCGTGAGCAACGTATGCAGTGGTTCATAGACCTCGACATGAAGAAAGACAAACTACAGTGGCATCAACACGAACCCG
Source organism: uncultured Chlorobiaceae bacterium (assembly GCA_964354225.1). Classification (GTDB taxonomy): domain Bacteria; phylum Bacteroidota; class Ignavibacteria; order UBA10030; family SZUA-254; genus CAYGZC01. The sequence goes on from CAYGZC010000001.1 coordinate 28,781, forward strand.
GTAAACTTGCCCATTACGCAAAGAATGCGTACGACATAGAATACCTCTTCCCCTTCGGATGGGGAGAAATTGAAGGCATTCATAACCGCACCGATTTCGATCTATCCCGGCATGAACAATTCTCTGGTAAGAGCTTGAAATATTTCGACGAAGAAACGAAAGAGAAATTCACTCCGTTCATCATAGAAACATCTGCCGGCGCAAGTCGTTCGCTCATGGCATTCCTCGTGAATGCATATCACGAGGAAGAAGCAATGAGCGCAGAAGGTAAGATGGAGCAGCGCGTTGTTATGAAATTCCATCCAAAGCTTGCACCGATAAAAGCCGCTATCTTCCCTCTTGTCAATCGGGACGGAATGCCTGAGATTGCGAAAAAAATTGAACAGGAACTTCGTCCGCATCTTCGTGTGTTTTACGATGACAGTGGCGCTGTCGGCAGGCGCTACCGAAGACAAGACGAGGTCGGAACTCCATACTGCATTACAGTTGATTCCCAGACGCTGCAAGATCAGACTGTTACTATCCGCGAGAGAGATTCCATGGTTCAGGAACGGGTTGCAATAGATAAGCTTCAGGATTATCTCAAGAGAAAATATTTTTTATGAAAATTGTGTGATGTATTAAGATGTTATTGCTAACTCGATCATTCCTCGTTATCGCAATTGCAGTAGTGTTGCAGATCGAAATCTGCTATGCCCAATGGATTGGAGATTCGGCTAACGAAGCTCATATCCAGAAAGGCATCAGTTATGTGTATAATCTATCTTTCGATAGTGCACAAACAGAATTCCAATACGTGACCCGCTCGAAACCCGATCATCCTGCAGGATATTTTTTTCTTGCAATGGTTGAGTGGTGGAGAATAATCACCGATTTCAATAATAAATCACGGGATAAAAAATTTATTTCGACGCTCGATCGTGTAATCGATCTTTGCGATAAGCGGTTAGATAAAAACAAAGATGATGTTACTGGCTTATTCTTTAAAGGCGGTGCACTCGGTTTTCAGGGAAGGTTATACGGCAACCGCGATGATTGGCTAAAAGCTGCCAACTGCGGTAGAGCTGCCCTACCCATTGTCCAGAAAGCATACAAACTTGAGCCAAACAATTATGACGTCCTCCTTGGAATGGGAATTTATAACTACTATGCAGCCGTAATTCCAGAAGTCTATCCCTGGGTAAAACCGTTGATGCTCTTCTTTCCAAAAGGGGATAAACTCAACGGTATCGAGCAATTGCGTACCGCTTCCGAAAAAGCACTCTATGCGAACATCGAAGCAACATATTTTTTAATGCAAGTCTATCATAGTTTTGAAAATCATTATGCCGAAGCTCAAGAACTGGCCATCAAGCTGAATAAGATGTTTCCAAATAACGTTATCTTTCATAAATTTGTTGGCCGTAGTTACGCTTCGCTCGGCCAATGGGTAGAGATGCAGCAGGTATATCTTGAGGTGTTAAAGCGAATAAGATTTAAACAAATCGGATATGACATTATTGCCGAGCGTGAAGCCAATTACCATCTTGGATTGGCTGAAATGAATTACAATAAATACGATTCTGCGCTCCAATATTTTTATAGGTCGGATGAACTTTCGCGTTCACTCGATACCGAAGGTGCATCTGGTTATATGGTGATGACAAATTTAAAAATTGGGATGATTTATGATATTCAACAGAAGCGAGATATTGCCATTATGCAGTATAAAAAAGTGCTCGACATGAAGGACTACCAGAATGCTCACAAGCAAGCGGAAGAATTTTTGCAAACACCTTATAAAATATTTTAATTCAAGTCCGTATGCTAACGATCATCTTTTTCGGTTTGATTGCCGCAGCGGCAGAGATCATAGGCGGTACACTTATCATTCTAAGGAAGGAATGGCCCCGGAAAATCCAGGAGTATCTAATTGCACTGAGCTCCGGTTTCATCCTAGCGCTTGTTTTTTTTGAACTAATTCCTGAGAGTTTGCAATTGCTCGGTGAGATCGCATCGCTGTACATGATTATCGGTTTTGGCTTACTCCATTTCTTTGAACATACCGTAGTCGGTCACCTCCACTTCGGAGAAGAAACCCACCACGAAGTTATGGTTTCAAAGGTTGCAAGCGCTTCAGCATTCGCCGGCTTATTCATTCATGCCTTCTTTGATGGTCTTTCAATCTCCGCGGGAATGAAATTTGATTTCTCGATTGGACTGTTAATCTTCATAGCTATTTTGCTTCATAAAATTCCCGAAGGTCTTACTGTTGCATCTATTATGCTATCTGCCAATCATCCACGCAAAACTGCATTTCTCGCTTCATTCGCAATCGGCGTTGCAACAATGCTTGGAATTATGATGGTCTTTGTTTTGTCTAATGTCCATGAGAATGCAGTTGGTATTGCATTCGCGCTCTCGGCAGGTGCGGCAACTTATGTTGGAGCAAGCGATCTGATTCCTGAAATCAACCGCTCAAAAAATCGTGTCACTCCTTTGATTGTGTTTGGAGGAATGTTTCTCTTTTATATAAGTAAACAATTGTTAGAATGGTTAGTATTATAACAGCCAATCATCACCACAATTGGTGATCCACCAGTACAGTTAAAACTTGAATGCTATATTGATCCGGTGAAGGGCACCGATCTTTCCATAAGAATTGAACGCATAATCTATCGTATAAATATCGGTTGAAAAACCCGCACCTATAGAAAAGCCCGCCAACTCAGCGCTGTTTCCTAACCTAAGCTCCTGTCTACGCTCATTGTTGTACCCAACTCGTAACTGAACATTTGGACTCGCAGTGAACTCGACACCGACAGAAAACTGTTTGAATCTATTAAAAAAATTATCCTGACTCTCATTCAGTTTGTGAAGATCAATCATGATGACTGCCGGAATATGCTCGGGGTAAACAGAAGCGCCAATTTTAAAATCGAGTGGAAGACGTTCTCTGGTAGTAACATATGGATCAAGCTGGGTTCCTAAATTCAACAAACTCGCACCGACCAAGAACCTATCCGGCACAGC
>CAYGZC010000002.1:0-4271 GCA_964354225.1 uncultured Chlorobiaceae bacterium
TTTGAGCGAGCATGGAGTTTTTCCCGATGATGGGCGACGTTCGCGGAGCGAACGGCTCTTCGCCCATCGAGGGCTTGCCCGCGCAACGATGCGCAACGCTTATGAGCGAAGCACGAAGTGCGGAGCGAATGTTGCGCATCGTATAGCAAAACAATGCAGTAAAGCGAATGAACTATAACAGACATATTTTCGTGAATGAGCTATTGAATAAAATGTCATTGTTTTGCTTGTTAGCTGGAGTTGTTTTGCGTTTATCAGTTGCCAGATGGAGGTGGTGGCACATTTACTATTTTAACAGGCAACGGAGTATCGCCTTTAAGCAAAGCTACAAAACTTTTCCGAATAATATACTGATCGTCTTCCATTTCGCCATAACCAGAGGGATAATATGAAGTATTTTTTATATGAGATTTATCGAAAACGAAACCAAGAGCTCTGCCCATTTTGTATAGAAGATCAATCATTAACTCAACGCGCCTTGCGCCCCATGACTCCTTTGGATAACTACGATCGTTTAAGTGGTCAAGGTATACTTTCCATGTCTCAACAACATCTTTTTCAAGGGGCTTCTTTATATCAAATTCCACGTCAACCATATTTAGGGCTTCAATGTGTTGAGAGGCAAGTGTTGCAGAGCGAGTTGTCATGAGTGCTTTAAAGATGCCCAATTTCCGTTCGTCTGCACGCTTGTTCCTATCTATTATTCTGGTTAATTGAACAGCGATGATAGGACCAAGAAGAATTGCAATAATTGTTAGAATATCTGTGAGTATCATAATTGAACCCCATTTTGAGTGAATAATTTAAAAAATATTTTCAAAGTGCTGAACGCAAAACAATTTTCAGCTAACTAGTGTATTAACGAATAGCGTATATCCACCCAAAATGGCACGATAGACGCATAGCGTTTAGCCAACCAAATCGGGATGTTATACGCATTGCGTTTATTTCGTTTGTTGGCTGATGCATTGCTGCATCCAGTGGATTAATAATCTTGCCAAGTTTTTGCTTGCTGACGTGCGTATATATTTCTGTCGTTTTTGAGCTTGCATGTCCTAATACTTCCTGAATGTATCGCAAATCAGTTCCAGCTTCAAGTAAATGCGTTGCAAAGGAATGACGTAAGCTATGGACTGTAACATGTTTTCGGATTCCAGCCATTCTAGTGGCTCGTTTGAAAACTTCTTGCACACTGCGTTCTGCAATATGTTTTCTACCAGGGGCACCTTCAAATAAATATTCTTTTGGTCTGTATGCTTTAAAATATTCACGCAAATTTTCTAGCGCCACATCCGATAAAAGTGTATACCGATCTTTTTTCCCTTTAGCACTCTTAAGATAAATTAATTTTCGTTCACTGTCAATATCTGCAATCTTCAATCGTACCACTTCTCCAACCCGCAAACCCGCTGAGTAAGTCATCATCAACAGTGTCTTATGTTTAAGATTATTAACTGCATCCAATATTTTTATAACTTCTTCTTGACTTAACACAACAGGAAGCTGTTTCTCCTTTTTTGGTCTGGGAAGACTTCCTATCGTAAACGGCGTCTTGTACAATTCTACGAATAAAAATCGTAATGCGTTGAATACTTGATTTACTGTCGCCGCTGTAAATCTTTTTACCTCAATCAAATGAAGAAGATAATCTTTTATTATACTCTCACTAACGTCACGCGGATGCTTCGGCTTCACAAATGCAACAAAATTTCGTAGACAACTCAGGTACGATTTGATTGTCTTATTACTATAATTTCTTAACCGCATCTCGCGGCGAACTGTCTCATAAAATCCTAATCTCTGTGTCTGTTGTTCCACGGTCTAACTCAAAAGTGCCTTTATAGTCGCCTCGATTAGTATAGCAAAAATATTGTATTATGTCAAATCAAAAAATCAATACTTGATACCTCCTGTTCTGAAGGAGTTCCCCGCCAGAGGCGGGCAGGTACTCCCGAAGTATACTGGTTTAGTTCGAAGGTCGTGAGTAGACTTGTCCGCCGTCTTCTTGGCGGAACTCACTCCCAACAAGGCAAGTCAAATCGGTGTTTTTAGGATATCAGCTATGTATTCAACCACTTAATTTCCCTCAATCCCTCCAAAGTCTCTTCTCCACTTCTACCAATTATTCTGAACAATTGAAACATCTATTCGTCTATAATCATAACCCGAATAAATATTGCACCTTAACAAAGTATTGCTGATTTGTGTTTACTGTTCCGATTTCGCCTTTATAATCAAGATAATCGCTGGTTGCTCCTGCAAATAGCGTAGTGAATGCATTAAGCTTATAACTGAATAATGGATAGAATTGAATTGCTTTATTGAATGAATCGTATTGAAAAATTGTACGAAAGAAAATCTCGGATGAAAACTGATAGATTGCAACGGTACGATAAATATTCCCATCATAAAATAATTCACCCGAATACCATCTGGATAATCTTTCACGATCATAAGAAAGTGATATATTTAATTGGGAAGTTGGCTTTAATGTAATACTTGCACCCAAACGATGCCCCCTCCCCATTGTTGGTGATTCAGAACGGTATATAAACTTCCCCAAATGTCCATACATAGAAAGGGAGATCGCGTTGAGCGGTCGCGAATTGACATTGAACATAAATCTATTAATTCCTTTAAACCATATCCCGCCAAAATATTCATCATTAAGCGATAAATGTTGAACAAAAATATTAGTTTGTCCTTTTAGTGTAAGCGATATGTATGGTTGCACAACTTGTTCTTTTTTTATTCCATAGAAATCATATCGTAAATATGAATTAAAACCCACGGCACCCTGATCTATAAATGAGTTTTCAGGGTAAAAGACATATTCATGACTCATATAAAATTGTCGACTTCCGTTTTGGCTGAAACTTCCATTGTATGATTGATATGTTGGCGAGTGGTTATTGAATGTAAGCCCGAAGTTATACGATCGTTCACTATGCGAAAGATTCAGATGAACACCATTGCCGGTATATTTTTCTCCGTTAAATGCTGCATTGTAACCGGTTTTACCGAATTCTCGTGTTGAACTTAAGGTGGTAGTGTCGTTCAGTTCTTTTGTTTGCGATAAGAATCCTTCTCCCGCAAAATACCAGTTACTCCAGAATTTATAATTCCAATCAAGACCGGCAACATAATTATGACCACCTGATAAATCTCTGGTTAACAGCATACCGCCAACATACGCTTCATCACCTGCATCGTAACGCAACCTTCCGATATTTACAAAGGATTTCAAATGAGTTCCTACTGTACTGCTTCCTTCTTCTCCCGGAATATCAAAAACTGTATTCCGGTCATACGCTCCCATGTACATATATGAAAGTGAGCCGGTTTTTCCGATAATCCGTGCAGCACCGGAAGGGTCATTTATAGATCTTGAATAGTACATCGGGGTTTGAAGGAGTTCACGACCAATCAGGAAAAACGGGCGTTTCTCATCGTACTGAAGGGCAAAAGTTGTATTGACGCTAATCTGAGCGGCGTCAGTTTCAATCTGACTGAAATCCGGATTTATCACAGCATCAAGAGAAAAATTTGGACTTGGTGAATATTTTATCCCACCGCCTATACGACCTTGGAAGGGATCATATTTAAAACCTGAGTTTGGATTATTAATATCGGACAAACTTCCCATTTTCTGGCCGATTGCATATGGTAATAATTCAATTGAACTTCCAGGTTTAATATTTTTAAGTCCTTTCAAGAATCCGGCTTGCGTCATAATCCCTGGAATGTTTCTGTCCAGTCGAGTCCACGATATTTGTGTGCGGCTTGCCCTTGGAATAGTGCGTAGAATATTAAGCCGCCAGGATTGTTCTTCTGTGTTAGGGAAGTTAAGACTCGAAAACGGGATAGCCATTTCAGCCGTCCAGCCATTTTCATTTTTAGATGCCGCTGCTTGCCATATCCAATCGATGCTTCCATCTTCACTGTTTATAGTAGCTAATAGATCCCCTTGAATACCAAATGGATTAACACAAAATTCATATGATCTCTGGTAATCGCCATATGTATCGATAGCTACAAATACCCAATCATCCTGATACATTTTGTCACGATCGGAAATGTTTGCTCTGATTTGTTCCGGATTTGTATCGAAGCACTTAAAACCGAAATAAATAAATTTATCGTCGTATAGTGCCCATACCAAAGTTTTTTGGGGAGCAGGGGTGTTTTCACCGGGAGTAACTTCATAATTCAGCTCAACGGGTTCTGCTTGCAACCAAATCGGATTCTCGAGTTTACCTGTTAATTCTAAA
>CAYGZC010000003.1:0-27133 GCA_964354225.1 uncultured Chlorobiaceae bacterium
GTCAATAATTTACTGAAAATTTAGACTTTAATCAATTTATTAGTCGCCCCTATTGCATTTTGATAAAAGTCTCAGTAATTTCCCATTGTCGATTTTAATAAAATCCTTAACGTTAAAATAACCACTAATGCAAACAGAAGATTTTATATCATCCGCACTTCAACGAAATGAGAAAGATATTGCCCTACTGGAAAGAATACGTCATGGCGATGAGGTAGCTTTGTCGGATATGTACGATAAGTATGCCCAATTATTTTACAGCATGGTCATGCGTATATCAAGATCGGTTGAGGATGCTGAGGAGATAATACATGATATTTTTGTAGAAATATGGAATAAGCCAGATCAATATAAAAATAGCAAAACCTCTTTCTTAGCTCAGATAATAGAGAAGATACACAGATGGGCAATCGCGAGGAAAAGGGAGAAAGGATTTTCAATGCACGCTGATCAGAGCGATGTTCACTCGACGTCACTTTTTACAGTATCGGCGCCAAAGACCCTATCTAAGGGACCGATTGTGAATGAAAATCGTGATACTGTGATTGATGTTCTACGACAGTTAAATATTGAAGAACAACAGACTGTCGCGCTGGTATATTATGGAGGTTATAAACTATCTGAGATTGCTGAGACAACAAAGCTTCCTGTCGATATTGTTAAGTTTCGTTTAATTGATGCAGTAACGACAATTAAATCTAGTATTAGTGAAAAGATATAAATCATGGAAAAACATGATGATAAATATTTAGGTTTCTGTGCATTGTACGCGATTGATTCATTGGAAGGTGCAGATTTACAAGAATTTAAGTTGCATCTTAAGAGTGTATGTGATCTTTGTGGAAGAGAAATTTCGGAAATAAAAGAAACCATGGCGTTATTATCAACTGCACTTCCGCAAATATCTCCTTCTCAAGAATTAAAAGAACGAGTTCTATTTTCTGCCCGACTCTCTCAGGTAGTTAAAGGAAATGTTGCAAAGCCAGATACCTCAGCCCCTCCACCATTAAGTCAACAAGAAGAAATCGTATTACTCCCAAAACGTCGGCAGCCAGTGTTAATTATCTGGCTTATTATTGCAATGATCTTAATAATCGTTGGTTTCGGTGCATACATTTACTCTCTTTTTAAGTCGATGAACGAGCAACACAAATATAGCATCGCACAACAATCGAAAATTGCATCATTAGTAAACGATCTCGAACAAAAGAATGCGGTTATAGATTTTTTGGAATCACCTAATGTTGATATTGTAATATTAAAAGGTTCCGATATCGATCCACCTGTTCGAGGGAAAATCTTCTGGGATTTGAAAACCGGGGAAGCTATTTTGCATGTCAGTGGATTGCCTGTTGTATCACTCGATAAGGTTTATCAACTTTGGGCATCGATAAGGAAAAAACCGTATAGCGTAGGAACCTTTTCAATCACGAGCAGCAGTAAAAGAGAGAATTTCTTTAAAGTTATGTTACCAAATGTTACCAGCAAAGAAGAGATAGAGGAGTTTTTTATTACGAGCGAAGTTAAAGGTGGATCGGCCATCCTATCAGGGGAAAAATATTTATCCAGTCTGTCAATAATAGGATCAAAAAAATAAAAAGAGGTGACCGGTTACAGCCACCTCTACCGAATACCGATTCTCGAAATCAAACGGTTTAGATTTACTTTCGAGTATTTTCCTCAATCTTGAGGAGTAAATTTATCACACCACCAGCTGCATAAAGCAAAAGAATGGGAATGATTGCAGCAATAATTCCACCACCGTATCCTTCAATGAACGCTCGAAAATCGGGCCATTTCATTCCGGCAGAAAAATACTGGATGAAAAAGATCACAACATTAATTATCCAGAGAATGCCGCCGACGAGCGCTAATTTCTGGCATAGGTATGCTGCGTTACGTAATCCTTTATTTTGGTCCATAATTCTATCTCAATTTGTTTTAAATTAGTGAATTATGTAAAAGCAGTACGTAAATTAAGATTTTGATTATTGATTGTCAAGTATTTTTTTTGTGTTTTTAATGAAATAGAATTATTAAGGGAATTTGTGAAATTGACTACATTTTATTGACGCAAATGGTGTTTTAGGTAAACGCGGAATCTATTTTGAGAACAAAGTTTGGGATATTCCCGATTGCAAAATCCAGAGACTTATAAACTAAACTTGATTCCGGCAAGGAGCTGGAAACTTCTGGTTTTCCATGATTCGTTTGCATCTTTATTAATATCATTGATACCGTGTGAGTATCGAAGATTAACAAAAAATATTGTAGCACGACCAATTCTTTGTTCAAACCCAGTACCCAAATCAAGGGAATAATCGATTGGCTCACAATTTTCGATAGGAGAAGTAGATGTTTTAAAGTCGATCGTCTTTTCAACTTCTGAAAGAAGTCTGAAACTGATATTAGGACCTGCAAAAACATAGAAATTGGTTTCATTTATGGAAGCAAAACGAACTTCTAAATTGACTGGGATCGATATATAATTGATGATCCATGTAAATTCTACTGGGCGAGAATAATAATATCCATCACGAATGGTTCCATAATCCGAAGCACCTTCGGCCCCTTTTTCTGTATATAATAATTCGGGTTGAATGGAAATATTTTCCGAGATCCTAATTTCTGTAAGCAGACCAACCATGTATCCCATTCGTGGACTTATTGAAGCAGGAATTTTTATTAATGAGATGGTAGAAAGGTTAAACCCTGTTTGGAATCCGACGTTTATATTTTTTTGAGTAAAAACAATTTGTGACAGGAGTAGAATACTAATAATAATAGATCGAATAATATTCATAATCTTCTTCTTTAGAATTTATCGATTAATTTATTTAGATGGATTAAGAAAAAGATAATCGAGTTTCTATCGAACAAAGTAATTAATCATTTTCGATACTAACTTTGCAGTCATGATATCCGGATGATGTACACCCTCCATAGGTGCCAATTCGACAACATCACATCCAACTACATTTTTCCGTTTGCCAAGTTTATGAAGAAGGTTTATTGTTTCTTGCCACAGAAGTCCGTTTGGCTCCGGTGTTCCCGTAGCTGGCATTATTGATGGATCAAGTCCATCCACATCGAATGTGACATAAACATTTGCGGTCAGTTTTTCAATTACATAATCATCCCAGTTTTTTAGCAGTTTTGTATATTTACCTGATCGGATGTCGTGTGAGTATAAAGTAGTGATACCTTTCCTTTGAATAAACTCAGCTTCTTCAATACAATGCGCACGGATGCCAACCTGTACTATTCGTTGAGGATCTATAAATTCACAAATCCGTGCCATCACAGAAGCGTGACTATATTTTGAGTTTTGATACTCTGAGCGTAAGTCGGAGTGTGCATCTATTTGTAAAACCGATAGATCCCGGTATCTCTCTGCAAATGCAGCAATCGATGCCTGAGTGATTGTATGTTCCCCACCTAACATTATCATGAATTTATTTGCATGAATTAAGCTAGCAACCGATTGATAAATCTGTTCAAGCGATTCTTCTTGAGTCTGATTGGAAAATGATAGCGGATGAATGGTTGCAATACCAAGATCGCGATGCACTTCCCGTTTTGTTTCTTCATCATAGAACTCAACATGGTGTGAAGCATTTAGGATAGCTACTGGACCATTCTTCGTTCCACCCCCATAGCTTACAGTCCGTTCATATGGAACGGGCAGGATAACAACCTTAGATTTTTCGAATGTGCAGAATTCATCCTCTATACCGAGGAAGTTGTTTTCAATACCGAGAGTTTTTTGCATATCTTCGTATGTGGTTATTTTTAAAAATCATCTGAATATAATCCAATAAGTAATGAAAATCAATCTTGCATCTGATTTTATTTTCTCATAACTTTCCTCAGTCAATAAATTCGTATGAAAAGATCGTTTACATACTATATACTGGTTGTCAGCGTTTTATTATGGTGCGGGATGTTAATCCTGCCACCACTAATGGCAGCAATCGAATTTCCATCGCATACAATTTCACATCCAATTTATAAATTTTATTCCACAATTTGTCATCAATATGAAGCTCGTTCGCTGTTTCTCTTCGGTTTTAAGTTAGCAGTCTGCGCCCGCTGTTTTGGAATATATATTGGATTTTTCATCGGGTGCGTATTGTGCCCGCTAATTTTAAAAAGAAGATATTTGGAAGATGTCTCTTGGTGGATCATCATCGGATTTCCGATGCTCATCGATGTAGTTCTCGATTTCGTCAGGATTCATGAAAGCACATTGACAACACGATTGATCACGGGGCTTTGGTTCGGAGCCGGAGCCGCAATAATTCTCACGCCTATAATTATCGAAGCAATTTCAGAAATCAGTTCCCGAAAATTTATAATCAAAGGAGTTAAGCATGAACCCAAAACCTGACAAACTCATCCCCGCACTATACGGTGGCGTCATCATGGCGCTGATTTCATCAATCCCATTCATCAGCATGGTTAATTGTTTATGTTGTGCTGGCGTGATGCTCGGGGGATTCCTTGCCATGTTCTTCTATAAAAATAATTTTACACCCGATACGCCATCATTTACTTCCGGAGATTGTATGGCTGTGGGTGCACTCGCCGGTGTTTTCGGAGCCATCATTGGTACGGTTTTATCGATTGCATTTCTGGCACTGTTTGGAAATATAATGGGTGCATTCATTCTCGACATAATGAAGAATATGAATCTCAATATTCCGGGAGAGGCGATAGATGCAATCGAAGAGTCGTTGAATTCACCTTTAACTTTCTTTTCAATGGTACTGCAGCTCTTTGGAGGTTTGGCGATTGATTCGCTTTTCGGTTTATTAGGCGGATTGATCGGTTATAGTGTTTATAAACCAAAAGGACATATGATACCGCCGCCAATGCCGCAGCCACCAACAACATAACAGGTATCAAAGTTATCCACAACAAAGAATGAATAATATTAGCATTAGGTTGATCATTCAATCCGAAACCCTCAATCCCTGTCCGCCGTCCGCCAAGGCGGACTTTGGCAGGCAGGCGAAATCTAAAATCTTACAGAGGTGGTTCATCATGTGGATCACCTCTTTCTGTTTTGTTCTCTCTGTACTTGCCAACGAGAAACCCGATAAAGGGTTTGAGATTATTTCACATATTGCAAAGATTCACATACTACCCTCGTCTACAACTCTGCGGTGTAGTGATACGCTAATAGTTCGCCGAACGAAAGAGGATATAGAAAATATTGAATTGAATCTTCTTCCTCTCTATACGATAGAGGCAGTAAATATCGAAGGAAGGAAAGCAGACTTCGATCACGCACGTGGAATTGTTAAGATCAATGATATCAGCTCGGATTCACTTTTTCAGGTTGTAGTTCAGTACTCCTGCAAGCAATATTTTCAATCGGAGTTTTCGCAATTTAATCGAGAGCGGGCAATTCTACGTTCAGAGGAATTATTACCTTATGGTCCCAGTGCATTGCAAACTGTTCGGTTAACCTTTATCGTCCCACCTGATTGGGAAACGATTGCACTCGGCCGCCTTATTACCAAAAACACAACTACCGACTCATCAATGTTTGTTTGGGAATTTGATCAACCGATTTCAACACTTGGCTGGTTTTGTGCCGGTAAGTTTTGGAAGAAAGAAATTCAAGATATTGAACATACGTTATCCGCCTATCTATTCGATGAGGATTCAGGCGCGGCTGCCGGTGTGCTTTCACTTGCCAAAGATATACTTCAATTTTATAGTGAAAAGTTTTCACCATACCGGTTCCCTAAATTAGATATCGTGGAGGTGGAAGACTGGGTTGCAGGGAAAAATGTTCTTGCAATTGCTTCACCTTCATTCATCATGGTGAAGAAACAAGCATTCACGACAAGCGATAAATTCAATCAGGTTCAATCCATTTTAGCTCATGAGATTGCTCACCAGTGGTGGTCATATACTATCTTTGTCAACGATTCTGATGCGGCATTTCTCTCGGAAGGGATGTGCGAGTATTCAGCGCATCTCTACAATGAAGCGCATGGAACGATGTCGTCTCGAGATTCCTTGAACCGTCATCCATTACTGCGACCTCTGCTTATGAAAATTCAGCAAGGGAAAGATGTTCCTTTGAGGCAGAAAGCCGACCTGCGTTCACTCCAAACGCACTACCTGAAGGCGGCTTATGTTCACAACATGTTACGGCGAATTTTGGGTGATAGTTTATTTCTTCAACTTTACTATCGTTATTCACAACGTTTTTCGTTGAAGCATGTGGAGTTGGCGGACTTCCAAAAACTTGCCGAAGAGCTTTACGGGGGAAAACTTGGTTGGTTCTTCGATCAGTGGGTAGCGAAGGCAGGTGTTCCTCGATTGAAAATCTATAATGTGAAATCAACACTAAAAGATGGTGAGTGGATAACACGCGGTAGAGTAAGAATTGTCGGCTATGATAAATTTACAATAAATTGTCGTTTGAGTGTTCAAACAGAAAAAGAATCTTACTGGAAAGAAATTTCCCTAGGAGCCGATAGCTCAGGCAATTATAGAAATGATGTACCGTTCGAAATTATCACTAACGACAAACCACTTCGAGCAGCGCTTGATCCAAATGGTGAGTTGTTGAAAATCCAGAAACTTCCACCAAAATTAGGTGACCTCCGCGATCCATCGTATGGTCTGATGATTATTGGTACGCTTAAGAATTACGATCACTTAATAAAGCTTGCACAAAAAGATTCGGCTGAGATGGATAAAGGCGGCTGGTCGATAGCTATGAAATTCGATACAAGCATCACTCTAACCGATCTTCAGAATGAGAGAGTTTTTTTGTATGGGCGAAGGGAAGAAAACAGGGTGGTTGCCGACTTCGAAAATAAATTCCCATTGAACTTTATTGAAGATTCTGTTGAAATAAAAGGGGAGAGGATATTCGATAGAAATCTAACGTTGGTTCAGGTCATTGATAATCCATTCATCGCTCAGGGGATAATAACGTGGGTTGCACCGATGAGTGAGAATGCCAACGAAGAACTGTTACCATACGATGCATCGTGGATATTGTTAAAAGGAAAAGATGAGATTTCTTCCGGTACTTGGGATGTGAAGGATGAAGATTTAGTTGTGGAGATAAAGTGATACAAAGAAAGTGAATAACCGACACCACCTGTGATAACTTGAGGTGGTTTACAATACATCTACCACGTATGGGGAATTGTTTTTGTTGAAACTTCAATAGAAATTGCTATATTATTGGGCAAAATAATTGTATATAAAGATTTGAACTATAAATTCAATAGGGATTCGATTAGATGCCCATTAAATACAAACCAGTCGGCGAAGTACTAATTTCACATCTTTCCGATCTTATTAAAGATGGAACTAAAAAAGGTTACTTCACCATAAGTGAAAATAAGGTTTCATATATATCGCAGAATGTTTCCGACAATTTTTCAGATCCTGAAGAAAAAATTCGAGTAGGTTTATTTTATGATTTGATTGAAAGGTATGGCTACAAAAATGATAAAGCAATTATTGATTTGGAATTTAACCGAACGATTGGTCATCCAGACAAAATAAGCAGAAGTCGGGTTGACATTATATTATATCGTCCGGATAAGACTCCATACGCAATTTTTGAATTGAAATCTGAACAAGATTATGAAAAATATTTTGAAAGCTCGATTAAAACCCAACTATTCGAACGAGCAGCAAATGAAGACAAAGGGCAGGGACTTCTCAAATATCTCATCTACTACACTCGTTATTATGAAGATGGCGAGTTAACAGAAAAGTTTCAAACGATTGATTACACACAGTTCAAGACATGGGAACAGTGGGATGAAGCTGGTAAACCTAACCTCAGAGTTATCCCTGCAAAGTACGGCGTTATCGATAAGCCACCACAGTTTATAAAGGGGAGTCAAAAGCCTGAGCATCAACTTCGAGAGAACGTTAGAAAAGAAGAACTTGATCGCATCGCAAATGATTTACACGATGTCCTTTGGGGTGGTGGCCAACATCAAAACGAGTTGTTTTATAATCTCATTGGCTTGTTTCTAACCAAGATTTATGATGAAAAGGTAAAGGCAAATGGCGAAAGTTACGACTTTCAGATCTTCTTTGAGGGCAATGAAAGCGAAACACCAGAGAAAACTTTCCAAAGAATCAATAAACTCTACAAGGGTGAATGGGATACTAAGCAAAAAAAGTTCTCTCAATGCGCATTGAATTACCTCTTAGGGTTCTCCGATGAACAGCTCAAGAAAACTCCAGACATTGTCTTCAACGCCAATAAAGTAAAATACGTTGTCGAAACACTTCAAAGCATATCATTCACGACAAATAAATACGACGTACTCGGCGACTTCTTTGAAAAGATTGTCAGAGCGGAACTTAAGCAAACGAAAGGGCAATACTTAACCCACCACAACATTGTCGATTTCATTGTGAAAGCATTACGTGTAGATGATCTCGCTATTGAATTGATAAATGGCCAGGATGGGCGACCAAGACTCCCTTACATTATCGATCCCGCATGCGGCTCAGGAACTTTTCTCGTCCAGTGTATGAAGGAGATTACCAACCGAGTGCTTGAGGAAAAGAAGACGTACAAGAATTTGAAACGTACTGATGATGTTGAAGAATTTGTTGAGACCCGTTTTCCAGAGAAGAAAAGAAATGTTTGGGCGAACACTTTTATCTACGGCATTGAGATTTATCCCGATCTTGCAATGGCGACAAAAGTTAACATGGTTGGTCATGGTGATGGGTCTGCTAACATTCAACCTGCTGATGGACTCACTGATTACAGCAAGTATGCTAACGCAAATCTTCTCAACATCAAGCGCAAAAACCCCGTCTATGAAAAATCTGTCAACGAGCAATTTGATATTGTCTTATCGAATCCACCATTCAGCATCACTGTCGACCGAGATACTGCAAAGCAATTCCCTGAATTGTATCTCCAAGGCGACAAGATAGCTAAGTCTTTGAAGAAAGAGGCGAAGAAGGAGGTTGATACAGAGAATCTGTTTATCGAGCGTTGGTATCAACTTCTAAAGCCCAAAGGGAGACTTGGTGTCGTTCTCCCCGAATCAGTGTTCGACACAACGGGAAACCGGTCTATCAGGTTATTGCTCTTTAAGTACTTCTGGATAAAAGCTGTCGTTTCTCTTCCCCACCTAGCTTTTGCTCCCTATACAATGACAAAGACGAGTCTACTCTTTGCTCAGAAGAAAACAGATGATGAAGTGATCGAATGGCAAGAAAAGTGGGATACCTACGAAGACGAATTCGCCAAGCTCAAAAAAGAGTTTGAGAAGATGCGGAAGAAGAAACGCAAGAAAAATGAGAAAGATACATATCTCAATCTCTTGAAAAAGTATCTTCGCTCACTGTACGGCTCTGAAGATGATGTACTCAGTGTCGCCGAGTTAGAAGAAAAATATCAGGATGATATTGAACAAGTTGATGGCGATTGGTGGGTCTTCGGCAAGATGAGTGAAGATTTTGATTACCCCATCTTCATGGCACATGCTGAGGAAATTGGCTACAAGCGAGGAGCGAACAAAGAAGAAGTGCGAACGAATGAGTTGTTTAACGCAGATGAAGCTGACGGAAGAAGAACAATCTTTGTGGACACAACAAATCCTCAAAAGATTTTGGATCATCTATTACTAAATGTAGCATGGCATTGACATCAATAGTAAACTTTTCTGATATTGGAAAGCGTCGCCTTCTCCGCTGTGGGGCAAGGTATGTCGACTTTTGGAAGAATCAAGATGGCAGAATATTTGACAGTAATATAAAAACATTTTCTCTAAAACGTTGTGTTGAATTTGCATCCAGCACTGTCATAAAGCAGAATCAAATCGAAAAAACATACCAACTTATTGACCTGCAAAACATCGAGCCTGAGACTGGACATCCACTGAACTTAGAAGAAAATATTGTCGCTGAGATCGGATCGGATAAAGTTTATCTGGATGACGCCGATCTGATATTTTCAAAACTCAACAGCCATATTGGATATGTCTTTCTTAGGAGCGAAATTCCAAGCAATGAATATGAAGTTATAGGCTCCACGGAATTCTTCCCGCTGAAAGTTGACAAGAAGATAATATATATCAAGTTACTGAAATATTTTCTGCTCCATAAATCCTTTCGTAACAAAGCGGTCTTCCTGCGGTCGGGTAAGAGTCAAAGCCATCCCCGAATTCAACCGGATGATTTCTTTAACCTAAAAATTCCCCAGATAGATGAAGTTGTTCAGAAGAGAATAGTTAAAGAAATTGGCAAAACAGAAAAAGCGGTATCTACTCGTCGAAAAAAATTAGAATCCTTACAGAAAATAATCGATGATGTTTTAACAAAGTATGCTCTCAAATCGCGAACTAAGAAAACTTACCGTGCAGAAACATTGGTACCTTGCCTTGAAGATGTTGCTCAAAATAAAGCAATAAGACTCGGAGCGCAATACAATGCTTTCTGGTTAAACCATGATGGTTATCTCTTCGAAGGCACTGACAAGAAATGGAAGATTGTTCCACTCAAGCGCATTATGAAAATGTCTCCTAAAGTAGTTTTAAAGAAAGGTATATTAGCTGAACCACGGGTACTAATCGACTTTGAACAAATTAATGCTTTGTATGGAACTATCGAGATTGAAAATATTGTACCTGAAATCGGTTCAGATAAAGTTGAGTTTGGTAATTGTGATCTAGTAACAAATAAACTCGATCCATATTCTGGATACACGTTTCTAAACAATCCCGAACTCAAGATGATAGGTACATCAGAGTTGTGGCCCATTAATATCATTGATAAGAAAAAAGCTGATAAGGAATTCATACGTCATTTGTTACTTTCAACTGAATACCTGGAAAAATCAAAGCTGTTAATGAGTGGCAAACGACATCCCAGAATTTACCACTTAGATTTTCTTAATATTAGAATACCCTTGCCTGATATAAAAATCCAACGAAAGATTGTAAAAGAAATTAAGAATCGAGAACTGAAATCTCAGAATGCTCGTGAAAGGATCAAGAAGCTGAGAGAACAAATCGATAGGTTAATTTTAGAGGCATTGTCAAAAAATGAAAATTGTACTGTGTAGATAACAATTAACCGTTTGAGGAGTTTTGAAATTGACTAAGGTAGAAATGATTATTAGTCTTTACGATCCAGTACTGATTAGGAAGTAAGAATTGTCGCAGAGAAAGGAAGGGAAACTTAATATGACCGTCAAGTCCATGCTACCGGCAGAAAATATTATCACAAAAATTTTGGTTATCAGGAATCAGAAGGTAATTATAGACAGAGACCTTGCGGTACTATATAATGTGGAAACCCGGGCATTAAAACAAGCTGTCCGGAGAAATATCAAACGATTTCCAGAAGACTTCATGTTTCAACTTAACAGAAAAGAATTTATGAATTGGAGATCACAAATTGTGATGTCCAAATCGGATGAAAAAGGTTTACGTCATCTTCCATATGCTTTTACCGAGCAAGGCGTGGCGATGCTTTCTTCGGTGTTAAAAAGCGAGCGAGCAATTGAAGTAAATATATTAATAATGCGTGCTTTTGTTAAACTAAGAGAAATAATTTCTACGCACAAAAAGGTTAAAGAAAAATTAAAAGAACTCGAGAGCAAACTAAAAGAACACGACGACAGGATAGTACAAATCATTCAGGTAATAAATCAACTGCTGACGCCACCTGAGCCAGTAAAGAAGAAAATCGGCTTTACAGTGGATTGAGAATAGAGTTGAATTTTTTATTTATTAGATTCTAATTTGTGTCACCACTGTTGACACAAATCAGTTTAGCTAAAACTACTTCACCAACTTAATTCTAAAAGTCGTTCCCTTACCAAGCTTGCTTTCTTTAACAAACAGTTTCCCTTGATGGTACGATTCGATAATACGCTTCGAGAGACTCAAACCCAATCCCCAGCCGCGCCGCTTGGTGCTGTAACCCGGGCGGAAGATGTCTTTTCTGTACTTCATATCTATGCCTTTGCCCGTGTCCTTGACATCTATGAAAATTGTCTTTCCTTTGGAAGTTAGAGCAAATGAAATCTTTCCAATATTATCCTGCATCGCATCGAGCGCATTCTTGATGAGATTTTCGATGACCCACTCGAATAGCTCCCGGTTTATATTGACGTGAAATTGCTCCTTCGTATCGATCTCGATATCGATCTTTTTACCTTGCGCGAAGCGGGAGGGAAGACGCTGTTTAAAATAGTTGATAACCGATTCGATCACTTCATTTAGACTTTCCTCTTTCAAGCTCGGTTTAGATCCGATTTTTGAAAACCGTTCAGTCACTTTATATAAACGGTTGAGATCATGTTCCATATCTAAAATGGTTGAGAGCTGCTTAGGATTTTCGGCGGCATATTCTTTCATCATCTCAACCCAACCGAGGAGACTTGAAAGTGGGGTGCCAAGTTGGTGAGCAGTCTCTTTTGCCATTCCTACCCAAATGTTGCTCTGTTCGTTGCGCTTGATGTAACTGAAACCGATATAACCTATGAGAATGAACATCCCAGCCACCCCAATTTCGATGTATGGCAGCCATCGTAATTTTGTAATCAGGGCAGATTCTCCATAATGGAGATACTGGAGCATCGAATCTTCGGGAGTCACTTTCAAAACAACTTTAATAGGTGTATTATCTTGGTCAAGCCCGGAGATGATTTGCTGTAAGACTTTTTTCTGCTCATCGGATGAAAGAGTTGTATCGAAGTCGACATTCCGAGCATTCAATTTATAATCGAGGAGCGGTTGATTGTTTCCATCCGTTAGGACCATCGGAAAATCAATCGACTGGAGAACTACTTCATTGAAAATAAAACTGTAATCTGATTGGTCGGCTGTGCGGCTTACGATGAACTCAAGAGAATTCGCGTACAGGTCAGCCACCGATCTTTCTTTCTCCAAAAGCTGATGGACGATGTATTGAGTGTACACCAGTGTAGCGATTACAATGATTACAGCGGCAACCAACAAGGTAATTTTAATGTTTGCTGAGCGGGGAGCTGTCATATATTTAATCAATTGATGAAGATTGTTTGATCACGTCGTGCGCCAACTGAGATAATTTGTATTTTCGTTCCGGTTAATTCGCTCATCGCTTCAACGTAATTCCGGGCGTTAGCAGGTAAATCGTTATATGATCTAACGTCTGAAATAGAAGTGTTCCAGCCCTCAAAAGTTTCATAGATCGGCTCAATCGACGTTAGTGATTGGACATCGCTTGGAAACGTTTTAAGTATTTTTCCTTTATAGCTGTAACCGTTACAGATTTTTATCTGCTCGAATTGGTCGAGGACATCGAGCTTCGTAATAGCGATGTGTGTGATACCGTTTATCATCGCGGAATATCGGAGACTGACAGCATCGAGCCATCCGCAGCGGCGAGGTCTGCCGGTTGTTGCGCCGAATTCCCCACCAATTTTTCTGAGCCGTTCTCCGGTTTTATTGGTTAATTCTGTTGGAAATGGTCCATTGCCAACACGCGTTGTGTATGCTTTTACGATACCTAAAATAGAAGTGACAGATGTCGGAGGAATCCCAAGCCCGGTACATGCACCACCGCTTGTTGGACTGGAAGATGTAACGAAAGGATATGTTCCATGATCAACATCCAACAATGCACCCTGAGCGCCTTCAGCAAGAATCTGTTTGCCGTTCTTCAATGCTGAGTTGAGATAAAGTGCAGTATCAGTTACGTACTCATCGATCTGTTTATCAAATTCCTCATACTCACTCACAATTTTATCGACATTCAATTCTGGATTGCCGTATATTTTCATCAGAATTTGATTCTTCTCTTCGATATTTCGTTTCAGTTTTGCAACGAAGATATCTCGATCGAGCAAATCGACGATTCTAATTCCAACGCGCATAAATTTATCGATGTAAGCCGGACCTATACCTCGGCCTGTCGTTCCAATCTTTTCGGTTGTTTGCTCGCGGATTGTATCTAACAATTTATGATAGGGCATTATCAGATGAGCGTTATGGCTGATTAACAATCTTCCATGGATATCGATGTTGAGTTGTTGAAGCTGTTTGATTTCATCCATCAACGCGATGGGATCGATAACAACACCGTTGCCGATTACGCATGTAACATGCGGATGGAAGATACCGGCGGGAATCAGGTGGAGGATGTATTGCTTTTCACCGATAACGACAGTGTGCCCGGCATTGGCACCGCCCTGATAGCGGGCAACAATATCAACTCTGTCGCTTAGATGGTCGACAATTTTTCCTTTACCTTCATCGCCCCATTGGGCACCAACAATTATATGCACGGGCATAAGCGTATTAATAAATGAAAAACTCCGATGGAAAACAACTACATCGGAGTTTGGTGTACAAAATATTCGATCAAATTATTTATTTGAAACTGTTAACTGCCTGCTTGACGGTAGGATATAATTCAAAAACAGTAGTTAATTTCGTAATCACCAGCAGACTCTCAATTTTCTTAGATGCGGCGGCAATTTTTAAGTCTCCACCGGCGTTTCTCATCGTTGTGAGGGCGTTGATAAGCATACTCAAACCGGAACTATTCATCGTTCGTACGCGCGATATATCCAGAAGAATTTTCTTCTTTCGCTTATCGATTAATTGATGAAGAGTATCGTTGAGGGCAGTAGCATCGGGACCTCCGAGGACATTCCCCTCAAGCTCGATTACAGTTATTCCATCGATTTCTTTACTTAACAGTTTCATAACTTAGTTTTTCTATTACGGCTGGTTTAAGTTTCTTGCGTTGTTTATAGATAGTATAATCCAGAACAACCGCGCTTGCGATATAAATTGAAGAATATGTTCCGGTGATGATGCCGAATGTCATAGCAAATGCAAATCCCCGGTTCACTTCTCCACCGAACAGAAATAAAACAACCGTAACGATAAAGATTGTACCGGATGTAATGATCGTTCGGCTAAGCGTTTCATTTAAACTCTTATTCATCAAATCACCCAATGCCATTGAACGGAAAATTTTTTGATTCTCTCTCATACGATCAAAAATAACAACCGTATCGTTAACCGACAGACCGACAAGTGTAAGAAATGCTGCAATCATATTCTGGTCGATCTCGAAATTTGTAAATGGTGTTAACCCATCGACAATTGATATGACACCGAGCGTCATCAGAACGTCGTGGAACAACGCAGTGACTGCGCCTACGCCATAGATAAATTTAAATCGGAAGCCGACGTAAATTAACATTGCAACGAGAGAATAGAAAACAGCGAGATACGCACCCCTACGGAGTTCGGCGCCGACCTTGGCTCCTATCTTAACCTCTTGAAGCACACGAGGATTTAATTTCGGAAATGTTTGCTGCAGCGCCGATCTTATTTTATCACCGACAACAGTACCCTCACCTAATGCAGATGTACGCACCAGAATTTTATCGGGATCGCCGAATGTTTTCAACTCCGACTTAGTAAAGCCCGCGTTGTTCATCATCGAGCGTACCTCTCCGATATCTGGCGGCTGTTGAAATTGTACGATTAGCTCCGTTCCACCTGTGAAGTCAAGACCGAAGTCAAGACCGCCTTTAAGAGGGATGGAAAGCATGCCGATGATGATACCGGTAAGTGAAAGAGTGTACCATAATCTTCGCTTTCCCATGAAATCAATATTTGTTTTGCCAAAAAATCGCATTAAGAAACTCCGTTTATCAATTATCCAAAATTAATTAACTTGCCGCGCTCAGTCATTATATTGAAGATAACGCGGGTGATGACAATGGCGCTGAACATACTTGCCACTATGCCGATCATCAGTGTGAGAGCAAATCCCTGGATGGAACCTGTTCCGAATTGATACAGAATCACGCCGGTGATGAATGTTGTAAGGTTTGAATCGAAAATTGCAGTGAATGCTTTACTGTATCCCGCATCTATTGCAGCAGAAAGAGTTTTCCCTGTAACCGATTCTTCCCGGATACGTTCATAGATTAAAACGTTTGCATCGACTGCGACAGCCATAGTAAGAATGATGCCTGCAATACCCGGAAGTGTCAGTGTTCCTTTGAAACCTGCCAACACTGCAAGCACAAAAAGTAGGTTTAGCAACAATGCTAAATCTGCCATTGTGCCACCTGTTCTGTAATATATAATCATGAAGAAGATTGTCAGTCCGAATGCAAGTAACGATGAATATATACCCTGCCGGATTGAATCCTCGCCTAATGATGGTCCTACAGTTGTTTGCTGTATGATATCAACAGGTGCTGGGAGTGCGCCGGCTTTGAGAACAATCTCAAGTAGTTTTGCTTCCTCGATACTTGCCATGCCCTCGATCTGTGAGTTACCGCCTGTAATTTTAGTACGAACATTAGGCGCCGAAAAACATGCATTATCCATTATGATGGCGATGCGTTTATTTACGTTGGCACCGGTTATCCGTGCCCAGTCGCGTGCACCTTCACTATTCATCTCCATCGTTACGATTGGTTGATTGAAATTCGGATCGATTGTTGCACGAGCGTTAGTGACAACACCTCCAGTTAACTCAGGTGTTTTCTTTACAGCATATAGTGTGTAATATTTTTTTCCTTCCGAAATGAATCTATTTTTTGCTTCCCAAACAAAACTCATATCCGACGGAATCAATCTCTTGATCTCAGGTTTTTCAAGAATACGCATCACCTTTGCACGATTCTCTTCTGCCGCATATAGTTCACCATTCCAACCCTTTTCATCCTGAAGCGTTCTCGCGAGAGCGAAGAATGGATGTTCCCTCATTGCCTGTTCTTCGGATTTCGCTTGGTCTTCCGGAAGTTGAGCCAGCGCTGAATCGAGAATGTTCGCATAGGATGTATCGGTTTTTGTGGCAATCTTCTTTGATGTATCGGCATCTGTTGAATCGGTTATTGGTTTACCAGCTAATGTTTTGTCGATAGATTCGTAAACTTTGAAAGCAATCTCAGGAGCGATGAGAAGTTTAAACTCGAGCAGTGCAGTTCCTTGCAGCAGTTGACGTACTTCCGCTTCTTTGCTTACACCGGGTAATTCAACGATGATGCGCCGACCTCCTTGCTTTTGTATGGATGGCTCGGAAACACCATATTGGTCCACACGATTGCGTACAATCTCCATCGCACGGTCGATGGCATTCGTTGATTCATCTGTTAATTTGTTTGTAATGTCGTCATCGGTATCCCGAATGCTGCCATAATAACGGCTCATGCGGACTTCTTTCGCCTTGAACTTATTTTTAAATGCCAGTAGAAGGTCCTGATCTGTATTGGCTGCTTCAGCTTTGACTTGATTTAAGATAGACTCGAAGAGAGAATCCTTATTTTTTGCAAGGTCTTCGAGTAATTTGAGGACGTTGACTTCCAAAACAACACGCATGCCGCCTTGTAGGTCAAGACCGAGTTTAATCCGGCTCATTCGTGCTTCACGAATCGCACTTTCATTTTGTTCGATGTACTTCAAGCTGTCTTCACCCACTAAACTGCGAAGTTCTTTTGTAAACTTGTAGTCTTTATAAGTGGGATATAGGAAGTAAAAAGAGAGGAGTACGGTGATGCCGATAAAAATTAGTTTACCACGATTCTTTTTCACTTAAAGGTTTTGACTCCTAAATCAATGATTTAATATAAATAAGGACAGTTTAATGAATTCTGGAAAGAAAATATAACGTAATTTTCAATGAAAGTCAATCAGATTAAGTCCTGTTCAAAAACAATATCTCGTTCAAAAACAACATTTTCTTCTTGCTTCTCTCGAATTCCACATTTATATTGTAACCTAATTCTGTTCTATTATCCAACAAGGTAATCCAGTTTTGCGTCGCTATTTCTCATTTTTTGTTGTTGTACTTCTTTTTCAAACGGCATCATATTCGCAATTCAGCCGATCACAGATTCCGATTCATAGGCGTGAAGTGCGAGCAGTTTGGATTGCAACCGTCATGGGGCTTGATTGGCCCCCCAAATCTTACGATCCAATTGAGCAGCAGAGTTCACTCCGAGAAATTATCGCGAAGCTGAAGGATGCGAACTTCAATACCATCTTCTTTCAGGTACGCGGCAGAGCAGATGCAATGTATCGCTCTCAGTACGAGCCGTGGTCTCAACAATTGACTGGAACGCTCGGCCAGGATCCGGGCTGGGATCCTTTGGAATTAATTATTCAGGAAGCTCATGCTCAGTGCATGGAGCTTCATGTGTGGTTCAATACTTTTCTGGTGAAGAGTGGCGGTCCTTTACCTGCGAACTCAAAACCTCAGCATATTCTTCTCACACATCCCGAGTGGATTCATCAGGTAAACGGTGAGTGGTGGTTCGATCCGGGAATACCTGATGTGCGAACATACAATCTAAAAGTTGCGATGGATATTGTCAGACATTACGACATCGATGGCATTCAATTCGATTATATTCGGTATCCCGGAAAACCACTACCTGATGATGCAACATATCGAAAATACAACCAAGGTTTATCGAGAGATGATTGGAGGAGAGAGAATATCAATAAGTTTGTGCGCGCCTTCCATGATTCTGCCGTAAGCGCGAAGCCATTCCTTAAGATTGGCGCAACTCCGATTGGAATTTACACAAATACTAACTTTGCAAAAGGGCAGCAAAGTTATTCCGAATTATATCAAGATTCCAGAAAATGGTTACGTGAAGGGATGATGGATTATCTCGCGCCTCAAGTATATTGGACATTAGGAACGTCACGGGGAGATCCGGATTTTGCAGCAGTCGTGAGAGATTGGTCGGAGAATTCTTATCACCGCCATCTCTATATCGGGATAGGAGCTTATAAACCTGAAGTATTAAATCAGGTTCCTCAGTTAATTGATACAGCCCGTTCAATCGGTATTGATGGAACCTCCATTTTTCGTTATGATAATATCAGCGATGCTCTTGACATCGGTGGTCGATTTCGAACATTGACCAATATTCCTCCTATGACATGGAAGGATTCTATCCCGCCCAAGCCGCCAATGAACATACAGGTTCAAAATATTACGGATGGGATATTTTCAATTCGATGGGAACCGCCATACAGAGCATCGGATGGTGATGGTGCAAAGTATTTCGATGTTTATCGTTCCCATGTTCAAACGGTTGATATAAATGAGTCGGAAAACCTCATCGGAATTGTTTCAGGTTCAACGTATCAATTCATCGACACAATAAGTCGCGTGACATCAGCGAAATATTATTATGCTGTATCAGCGCTTGACAAATGTGATAACGAAAGTGCTCCCGCTGTTGAAAGTGTGGTCGTTCCTGAGATCGCCTTGCTTGTAAAAATTTATACTTTCGATTTCAAACTTGGACGCAATTATCCAAATCCAGCCGAATCGGTCGTATTCATGCCGTACGAGATTAAAGAAACACTGCCGGTGTTCTTAAAAATTCTTGATAATAAAAATAAAGAGATTATTACGGTTGTTGACGCTATGCAAACTCCGGGAAGGTATGTTGCCGCTGCGGATATCTCGAAATTTGAGGATGGAATGTACTGGTACCTTATAGTTGCGGGGAATTTTTCGGAGAAGAAAATGTTTAGAGTGGATAATTAGATTCAAAGGTTATTATTTCAAGTTCTTCATTTTATACCACGAATATTTTTTTCCATCCCAATAAATCAAACCGCTCGTTGAATCACTTTTACCGATGGAGATCGCATCTCCTTCAATAGTCGGGATTTTATTTTGTTCAATTCCATCCGAAGCATGTTTCCGATGTACTATATCCCAAATATTAACCCATTTTAAATCATCTCCAATATTTTTTAGAGCATTACCTGCACCTAGAATAAATACTTGAGTTTGTAACGCCTGACGTTTTTTCCGGTGAAAAATTCCGATCCCAAATTTTCCACTATTATTGTCTTGGAGCTGAATTACGACATCTTTCTTTCGATCCCCATTGAAGTCACCTGTTAGATAGTATGGGTAAAGGTTATAAATTATTGTGTAACGTTGCTCTAAATATTGGTTAGAGAATTCACTTCTTACCCACTTAGGGATGTTTCTAATCGGATTTCGAATCAAATGTCCCTCTTGTGCATGAACGTGGACTATAAATATGAAAAGAAGAAAACACAATTTTTTCATGAAGGCTCCTTTCCTAAATTGGAAATAAACTTTATTACTGTATGCCGAATGTATTTACTAACCATAAACTTAAACTGGGGTAGTATGTTACGATGAGAAGCATGACAAGAAGAATCGCCATAAAAGGGAGTGTCACCCGGTACATTGTACTCATGGGTCTCTCGAAGCGAAGACTTCCGATAAAAAGATTCAAGCCGAGCGGAGGAAGCATGTAGCCGATCTCCAGATTCAATAGAAAAATAATCCCAAGGTGTACCGGATCCACACCGTATTGATTTGCAATTGGGACGATAAGAGGAACTACAATGATGATGGCTGAAAATATTTCAATCATATTAATGATAAGAAGAACACAATTCAGCAGAACAAGGAAAGTATATTTGTTGTCGATGAACTGACGGATCCATACAAACAGCTTATCAGGGATCTGTGCATCGATAAAATAATTAGTTAAGCCAAGCGCCGTTCCCAACACGACGAAGATTGCACCAACCAGAAGCATACTCTTCTGCATAACACGTGGAACGTCGGTAAACAATTTCAAGTCCTTATAGACGAACACCTCAACAATCAGAACGTAGAATGCCGTGACAGCTGCAGCTTCGGTTGCAGTAAAGATGCCGCCGTAAATACCACCGATTACGATGATTGGTAGCGGAAGCTCCCATAATGAAGCACGTGAAGCGCTCCGAACATTTTTCCATTCGAATGGAATCTTTGAGATATTTGAACGAAGACTAACACTCATCGCGTATAAAGCGAGTAATACTATAAGTAGAACCCCCGGCACAAGACCAGCGATGAATAATTTATTTATTGATATCTGTGCCACAAGCCCATAAAGAATGATAGGGAGACTTGGAGGGAAAAGTAATCCTAAGCTTCCGCTCGTCGTCATGAGTCCGAGCGAGAATTTTTCTGGATACCCTTCCTTTAATAATATTGGAAATATCAATCCGCCGAGTGCAACGATCGTTACTCCTGATGCCCCGGTGAATGCTGTGAAGATTGCACATGAAATAAGCGCAACAACCGAAAGTCCTCCCGGTACAAATCCAACGAGAGCTTGTGAAAGATTTACGAGCCGATGTGGTGCTTTACTCTCTGCAAGTGTATAGCCCGCAAAAGTGAATAAAGGTATTGCAATAAGAGAAGGTATATCGGCAAGTCGGGTAAGTTCAGCAATAACAAACGATGCTTCGCCGCCTGATGTGGCGAACAAATAGAGAGCAAGCGCACCGATCAGTGAAAAAAGCGGAGCGCCGACAAGAGAGAGAATAATTAGAAGTAATCCGATTAGGATAAATTCCATTGAGTCGTTAAATTGGGAGGTGGGGTAAATCGGCTTCCGGTTTTTCAGATGCCTTGGTTATCAAATTGTGAAGATGCCGGATAACATTAAAGGTAAACTGTAGAGCTATCAATCCAAATCCGACTGGAATGATGGCAAAATACATTCGGCGTGGAAGATCAAAGAGATCTTTTTCATCCCTGCCGATGGCCTCAAATAAAAATTGAAATGCTGCTCGCATTAAGAGGATTGCAACTACCGCCGCAAAACAATTAACAAAACTTTTTACGATGAGCAATATTCGCGGTGAGAGAAAACGATTTAAGAAATCAACAGCGAAATGTTTCCCTTCTCTTGTGGCAAGGACTGCCCCAAGAAATCCGACCCACAATACCATATAACGCAGCAGTGGATCAGCCCATAGGAATCCAAACGAAAATGCGTTGCGAAGAATAACCTGTAAGAACGCTAATGTACACATTACACCGAGCAGGATTATGATAAGCGATCGTTCGAGCCATGAAAGCGCTGTACTGATTGCCTCGATGATCTTCATTTAGATCCTTTGGCGGCGTGGTTGCGGTATTCGGCAACGGCGTTTTCTACCCGGTTCAATAATTCTTCCGGAAATAATTTCCCGACTAGTGCACGCCGGGCTTGTTTACCGATCTCCTCGTAGGATGCAATCGCTTTATCGGAAGGTGGACTGACGATAGTGATACCATTTTTCTTTAGTGTCTCGATTGATTTTGCATTATCCAGCCGACTTTGTTGGGTTAATTTCTGCATATATTTTTTCCCGTTGCGCAGTAAAATTTCCTGAAGATCGGGCGGTAATTCGTCAAACTTTTTCTTTGAGAGTACCACTGCACCTGATGCATCGGCTAATGGCACATCGAGCATATACTTCACACGCGAGAACCATTGGAGAACGATGGCGGCAAGAGGTGATGTATAAACCCCATCGATTAGTCTTGTTTGAAGTGAAGTAAGAACATCAGTTATTGACAGCGGGATTGGGTGGATGCCTAAGGCGTTGAAAGCTTTTTCTGCGATAGGGTCTCCTTCCCACATCCACATCTTCACACCCTTCATGTCGTCGGTGGTTTTGATTGGTGTGTTAGTAAAGATATAGACAAATCCAACTTCGGCCCACCCGAGATTCACAAATCCATTTTCTTCGAATGCCTGATTAAATTCCTCATCGAATTTTTTATAAATGTTATCAACTTCATCATACGATTTGAAGAGAAAAGGTGAGTCGAGGATTCTCGCTTTTGGTGCAACAGTGGTTAAACCATTTCCTGTGACACCTGCGCTTTGCAGCTGCCCGAGCTTTATTTTTCTAAGGAGATCCTTCTCATCTCCCTGGACACCGCCGGGATACATTTTGAAGCCAAGGTGTCCACCGCTTTCTTTGCGTATTGCTTGATCGTACTCCCTCATGACATTCATCCATGTGCTTCCTTCCGGTGCTACTGTTGCAAACTTTATGATGTACTGCTGGGGGAAAACACGGTACGGTATGATTAAGATTATAAATACAACTATTATCAAGAAAAATATTTTCACAATTGACTCCGGGTATAATAAGATTTAAAATAGTTCATCGATTTTCTCCCGAAGAAGTTTCGCTTTTTTCTTGGCGAT
Organism: uncultured Chlorobiaceae bacterium; assembly: GCA_964354225.1. Taxonomy (GTDB): domain Bacteria; phylum Bacteroidota; class Ignavibacteria; order UBA10030; family SZUA-254; genus CAYGZC01. Next base: position 23,030 of record CAYGZC010000003.1, read on the forward strand.
GGCATTCGAGAGACGTGCTGTGGGGAGAATATCTATTGAAGTTGAATCGACTTTGTTCAGACAGTCTTCAAACAGTTCTCTATCTTGCATTTGTACAGCATACGAGCGTGCATAATAGACGTATGTAAGAAGGAATTTTCGTTCGTTAATTTTGAGGCATGTTTCGAAGTATCGCTTTGATAATTCGGGCTTACCGCCTAATATTTTTGGCCTGCTGCCGTATAAAGTTCCTAAAAAGAAGTGTGCGCCACCGAAGAAATACAATGAATCTTTCTCGGCAACAAATTTCATCATCGCTTCAACCTTTGGCAACTCGGCAATTGCAGAGGGGTCGGTTAAATTTAAACTGATATAACTTCCCCAGCTAATAGCTGTCCAGAAAATAGCAGGAACATCATCTGTTGAAAATGAAGATAGAGCATATTGGAATTCCTCGATATTTTTATCCTGTGCAGCGGAAAACTTTGAATTGTTGTTCAGAATTTTCATGCCGTACTCTTTACCTCGAAGATAGAAAAAGCGAGCACGCTCCGTACTGTCGTCTTCCACAAAGCCGAGTGAGTAACTGGCATACCCCGCACACGCAAGGAAAAGATAATGCTGGTTATCCAGATCACTTTTCAGGATTGTTTCAAGTAATTTCAGATTTGAGGCAATACTGATCTCAGCAATACCGAGGTCCTGTTCTTCATTCAGAACTTCAAATCCATTATCCATGATGCTGCCAAGAGATTTAACTGCAATCTGTTGGAAGCATCCTGAAAGCGGGAATAATAATAATACAATGAATAAACTTCTAGTATAAATAAATCTCATCGGTGTCAATATACAAAAAGTTGTGAAGAAGTGAAAGCAGGATTTTGGAAGTTAATATAAAAAAGTTATTATTAATTATCGGCTAGGTAAGTGAATTTTCACATTTTTTAGAATATTTGGAGAAGGTTACTTATGCGAATACTTGTTATTGAGGACGAAAAGAAAGTTGCTAAATTTCTTCAGCAAGGGCTTGAAGAAGAACGGTATACGGTTGATGTTGTAAATGATGGTGAAGCAGGTTCTCATCTTGCCCTGACAGAAAAATTTGATTTGATCATTCTTGATATTCTTCTTCCTAAGAAGGACGGAATAACGTTGTTGAGAGAAATTCGGGCTAAGCGGATCAGCACACCCGTATTAATGTTGACTGCAAAAAGTGCCATCGACGATAAGGTTGAAGGTTTGGATGCCGGAGCCGATGATTACCTGACAAAGCCATTCGCTTTTGCTGAACTGATTGCGCGCGTTCGATCTTTATTGCGCCGCGGAGCTACCGAAAAGTTAACCATCCTCGAAGTTGTTGATTTACAGCTCGACACTGTTACACACAAGGCAAAACGGGGTGATAAAGTTATCGAATTGACAGGAAAGGAATACGCCCTCCTTGAATATTTTATGAGGAACGTTAACCGTGTTCTTACACGAACGTTAATTTCGGAACACATCTGGAATTATAATTTTGATACAGGCACAAATGTCATCGATGTGTATATGAATCATCTCAGAAGCAAAATCGATGACGGCTTTGATAAAAAATTATTGCACACGGTTCGCGGTGTGGGATATGTTTTGAAGGATGATTGATATGTTCCAGGTATTTAAATCCATTCGCACAAAACTTACACTCTGGTATTCGTCGGTTCTCCTGATTACTCTTGCCGCGTTTGGTTTATTTGCATATACTTATACCAGTCGGCAGCTTTCTGATAATCTTGATCTATCACTTAGCAATGAAGTTAAATGGGTAAAAAATTTCATAGAACCAAAAGCATCAAAAGTTAAGCCGAGCAAAAAATTTACTTCAAAGAGAAAGCTCCTCCCGCCAATTGTTGAAGCACTTCCACCTGAACCCGATACTGCCGAAATGAGTGAAGCCGATGATGAGATCTGGAATCAGATTTATGAGCATGCACTTATCAACCCAAAGAAGACAACGATCGAAGTTACGAATAAAAAAGGTGAGATCATATTTCGTTCGTTCACTGTTGGCGAAGAAAATCTGATAATTGGTGAGGTTCCCCTTGACACTATAAAAATGAGCACTGTCAAGAATGAACGTGGAGAGGATCTTCGTGTCGCCTCTACTTCAACGAAGAATATACATATTTATGCGGCTTATCCTCTATCGGAACTGCGTGAGGTGCTTGATAATCTCTTTTCAATTTTTCTCATTCTCGTTCCTATTGCTTTAGCGCTATCGATTGGCGGTGGGTGGTTTCTATCGAATAAATCACTCAAACCGGTCGATGAGATTACAAGAACTGCACAACAGATTACGGCTCACAATCTGGATCGACAGATACCCAGCCGGTCTGTTAATGATGAAATTGGGAGATTGATTTCCACATTCAATGGGATGATCGTACGCCTGCGGAATTCTTTCGAGCAAATTAAACAATTTTCAGTTGATGTTTCTCATGAGTTGCGGACTCCATTAACTATCATGCGTGGAGAGGTTGAGCTTGCGCTCCGTAATCCGAAGGAAAACGAAGAATATCGCCGTATTTTGGTGAGTAATTTAGAAGAAATCCTTCGATTATCTGCTATCATCAATAACTTGCTCACATTATCTAAAGCAGATCTTGGTCAACACGAGGAATCGTTCACCGAGCAGGTGAACTTAAGAGACCTCGTCGAAGAGCTTTACGAAGATGTGGAAATTATGGCAGAGAAGAAAAGAATATCAATCAATCTTGTGAAGAATGAAGAAATATCGATATTTGGTGATCGATTGAGATTGCGCCAGCTCTTGCTGAACCTCGTTGATAACGCCCTTAAGTATACGCCTGAAAAAGGTAATGTGTTGCTCTCGTTAGTGTGTGAAAATGGATATGCAAAAATACTTGTAAAAGATTCAGGCATCGGAATATCGAAAGAAGAGCAGCGAAAAATATTCGATAGGTTTTATCGTGTCGATAAAGCGAGATCGAGAGAGCTTGGCGGCAGCGGGCTTGGTCTTTCTATAGCAAAACTAATAGCTGAACAACATAAAGGGCGAATCGAAGTGGAGAGCGAGATTAACCAAGGAAGTACATTCTGCGTTTATCTTCCTCTGTAATTAGACAACGCTCAAATATCTGCGCCCAGAGAGAAATAATATTTCGGTACTGAAAAATGTTGTAGGTTGAAAGCCCAAGCTACGTCCATCTTTAAGAGGAAGCCGAGGAAGATCATCCTTACGCCGTAACCCGTACCGGTGAGGAGATCGCGCATGTACAAACTGCCGTTGTCATCTTTTGCAAATGCCTGGAAATCTTTTCCCCATTTCCACGCTGCACCCATGTCTAAAAAAAGCACACCGCTAAAACTCTGAAAGAATACTGGCAAAGGACCTGCTGCGAAATATCCAAATAACGGAAAACGTAGCTCGGTATTTATCAAGCCGTATTTTGTTCCTAATCGCGTACCGTAATTATAACCGCGCAGTGGAATTCCGGATGTGAGGAACATAAAATCTTCTGCACGTTCCACAGGGATGCGGTTATTTTCAAAATGTCGGTTAATCCAATTATTAACGCCACCAATAACAAATCTTTGAGGGTCCTTACCATAACTGCCGCCCCCGGCGAAGCGCATCGCTAATGTATAATTCTTCCAGAGTTTGAAATACTGCCGATAATCTCCGGTGATCGTAACGAAACCAAGCGCATCCTCATTGAACTTAGGACTTGCTAAAACACTGAGATTGTATCGCACACCATTAGCCGGCGCAATTAATCCCCACAAGCTGTTATCGTGCACGAAGCTCAACGATGGTGTGATGAGAGTTCTTTTTTGAGGCGGTTCATCGATTATAGCTAAATTATCTCGTGTCAGGTTAAGCCAGGCAAGATTCAATTCCAGACGATTAAATTTATTGATTGGATATGATGCCATTAAGCTTGCACCGTAACTCCTGAAACGATAGTCGACGGAATCCTGATTGTTACTATCGAACATCTGAAGGAAGCGTACGCTGTGAAATCCCTGAATTCCATAATCAATCCGTTTCGGCAAGTACAAATACGCAAGAGCGTAGTCACTGTTTTTTAAATCGAAAATAAGATCAAGCAAAATAAAAATTTGATG
>CAYGZC010000004.1:0-4494 GCA_964354225.1 uncultured Chlorobiaceae bacterium
AACGGTTTACCCCTCAGGAGATGCCAGTCACCTGCGTTCACGGATGCCGCATGAACTTTTACCAAAACTTCATCATCCTTTGGAGTAGGTTTTTCTACCTCTTTTAATTCAAGAACATCTGGTGAACCATATTTTGTGTATACAATTGCTTTCATAAGTAATACTCCGAGATTGCTTTAGTGAAGTTCAGCACGAACTATTCTATAGAGCCAATGATTTACAAAAAACTACCGTAGTGTAAAAAACTTGAACAAGAAACTTATGGACGCCACCCAACCCAAGAAACAGAAAAAGCCCTCGAGAAAAGAAGCGGCCAGCTTGAGCGCCTGGTTATTCGGCACAGTATAATTTGAATACGATTTAACCAAGCGTAACATTTGGAAAACTATCAACTGAGAATATTTCTTGCACTGTCGAATGCATACTGAAACCTACAAAAAGGCCTAAGTTAAAATGTATGAAACTAAGAGGCCTTTTTAATTCTAGGTTTTTTATTTCATCAGGAGATGAAATAAATGGTTTGAGTGCATCAAATAGAGAACTCCATGCAACATTTCCTACGAAATCCACAAGATCGTTTATAGATACATTGTACTCTTTTTCAACATCTCGAGAACTTCCTCCATGCGATAGAGCGTGGCGCATAGCGGTAGCAGCATTGAAAGCACTTTCAGGTTTATCTTGGACATATGTGAAAAAGAGTTTCTTGATCTCTTGATTTGGATACGGTCGATGAGTAGGTATTTCATTACATTTGTTGCAATAAAGTGGTTCATGGCATTTTGGGCATTGATCAGCAACCTTTTCCTTTATCAAACTCATTTGAGCAATTATCTCAATGACAAACCAAAACCAGTGAAATTGACTATCAGGTTCCTTTGATGAAACGGCCATACGATACCAACGGAACGCCCTACGAAGAAATTCATTATTAGTGGATTGAAAAAGTGTCTCAACTGTTTTCTTATGTTCAACATCAATAAAGAGAGATGGGAAATTGGGATTTTCTATATCGGAAAACACCCTCCCGTTTCGTTCATTATTCCCAGAAGTCCAATCATATATAGCAACCTCTCTATGCATTTGGATTAGCAAACCTGTTGAAAAGCCTAGAATATCAATAAAATCCCAAAGATAAGATGCAGCTATATCCATAGCAATTTTGATATCCTCAGCTTCATTATGGATTACATAAGCAAACAAGAGTGGATATTTGGTTCCTATTTCCATTTTATAATTTTGTAGAAAGATTTCATATTTACCACTTGGATGCTTAAACGATAATTCATTAACTCCCTCTTTCAAACCAGCATGAGCTTGTACTTCGAATTTTGTTAACCAACGTGTCATAACTTGATCCTCACTAAGTATATTTCGTGCAGCCTAACGGATGGCGGTTAAGCTGCCGCACTGATAAATTTCAAATTACACTCGACCTCTGATTGCTATGTTAATTCGCACACGCTCATTCTGTTAGCTTGAACCACTTGTTAGGGTGCGCTTGAATGCAACAACGGAAATTCATTTTCGGAAATTCTCATATTATCCAACTTGCTTTCAATCCTAAATACAGGAGACATCTCGTCGATTGAGGTGTTGTGATATCGAGCAAGCCATAAGTACTTGAGAGCTATAGACGATAACACCCCCTTCGATGGAGCATTATCAATAATCAATTTCTTGTGTGCCGCTACAAATATATCTGTGTTTTCAGGATCAACGAAATCTTGAATATAACGTCTAAAATAGTCTATCCAGTGTAAACCATCGTCACCGCGACGCAAGGAAAATTTTATACCAGCTTCTTCGTTCATACTTTCACTGCCGTGGCGTTCTAGGTGTGCAGATAACTCAGGAAAGAATATTGGATCAATAACTATACGTGGATACAATGCCAGAGTTGATTCCAGTTCATATGCACGGATGAATCCAGGCCCAAATGCACCACTTTTGTCAATATGCACATCACCGACAGTGACTGCACCGCGAATACATATGCCATGTTGGGCCATAAAACCTTGCGTTCGAATTAGGTCACAAATTTCAGCATAAAAGGTTGGAGAAGGTGCATGATCGTTTCCGATTAACAGTGGACGAACTCGAACAATTGAGTCTGAAAATTGAATAACAGCACGAGAAAATGAATTTTCATCAATTTCTTCGATGAATTGTTGTGATACATTTTTTAGAACCTTGAGAGCCGTTTGGATTTTATCGAATGGTCTTGATTCAATAAGGCTTCTAAAGCCTAGAATATCCAAAAATGTGATAATAGATTTACGATACATAGCGCACCCTAACTATTAATTATACTGCCAAACTGATAATTTTTAAAAGTACTACCTATTGAATTGCAGAAATAACGGTTCCCATAACGACTATCAATAATCCAATAATTTGACCTCTAATCCCGCCAACAGCCACATCAGTAATAAGTGTCTTTAGTTCTGAACTCGTGGTATTCACCGCAGCTATTTTACCTTGAAAGTCCCTTCTTTGCTCATCCAGTTTTGTTAGAAGATCAGCTATGCGATTGTCTAGCGCTTCCTCTATATGCTCTAATTTTCTTTCAAGGAATTCAACTCTCTGAGATAAATCGGTATAAGTGTGACTAACTTTTAACTTAGCTAGAGCTCCTGCTGATACTAAGATACCTGCTGTATTCATTGATACGATGCGCGCTTTAGACCAGAGAGGAAATGATTTAAACATCTCGATTGTTTCTCTACTAATTGTTTGTACAATAGTTTGACCCTTAAATCCTCTAAGGTTCGTATCTATCGACCAAACAAGTTGGAAACCACCTATTATTTGAAGAGCTACACCATACCAATTGTTGAACGATGATACATCTACATCGAGTTTAGGTCGCAGAACGAAATACATTATCAATAATGCTGGTAAAGGTAGTAACGGAATTAAATATCGCCGAAACCAATCATAGTATTTCTTTATCATGTTTACCATCTTGTATATTGTCTAACTATTATTTATACTTCCAATTATCTGTATAAACACATCGAGAATGTATGATGAAAAAGATATAAAATCAAATAATTTACATACCCTCTTTGATCATCCTTTCGTATTCATCATGTGTTCCAATCCAAACCCAAATAAAATCCTCTTCATGTTTTATTGCAAGCGCTCTAAAATTCATGCCGATTCTCACAAACCAAAATTTACCAACCTTCTTGAAGTGGAGTGATGGATGGGATGGACTTGTCTTTAGAAGAGAAAAAATACGATGAGAAAGTTTTTGAATCGGTTCGGGAAGTTTATTGAAGCATTGCCAGAATCTGTCTGTAGTTCTGTGCATTTAAATACTTTTTAGATTTCCTTTTTTGTATTCTTCTTCCGCTTCCTTTACAAGAAAATCTAACTTCCCGGATTTCGAATCATTCTCAATTTGTTCATCCCATTTTTCCCAGTCTCTCTCCGAAAACCATTGTCTTAATTTCCCATAATCATCGGGAGATAGTGTTTCAATTGTTTTTTTTATCGCATCAATATTAGACATCTAATTTTTCCTGAAATTGCATCGTTCTATTGGTCACAATATAATAATCAATCCAGCAATATTCAAACCATTTTGATGTGCGGCTCACCTTCAATGGAGTGTCAAATTATTAACCTCCCGAAGGTTTGCCCTGATTATGCCTTATTAACCTTCGGGAGGTTCGTTTATGCTAATACAGCTTTGTACCCGTACATGTGGATTCCGGCTTTGCCGTCGTCCTGAATTTTTCGGAAGACGAGCTTCACCTTTTGTCCAATCTTCAATTTATCAACATCAACATCGGCAATTTGAGTTGTAAGCCGAACACCGTCACTTGTTTCGACAATGCCAACAGCAAACGGAGTCTCCTTCGAGAATTTATCCGATGCAACTCGGATGACCGTATAAGTCAAGATTTTTCCTTCTTCCTTTAAGTTGATAGTTTTGAATTTCTTCGTCTTGCATTTCGGACAAACAAGCCGAGGCGGGAAAGATACTTTTCCGCACTTTGTGCATTTGCCGGCTTCGAGCCGATAGCGTTGAGGTTTTTCGCGATGATATCTTGCAGTAATCATTTTCTATTCTCCAAAATATGAATGACACAACTTGCACCGCTTCCGCCCATATTCTGAGCCATGCCGATGCGGGCATTCTTTACTTGTCGCTCACCGGCATGACCGTTAAGTTGCTCGTACAACTCGATGATCTGAGCAATTCCTGTCGCTCCAACCGGATGACCTTTAGATTTCAATCCGCCGCTTGTGTTTATTGGAATCTTCCCACCGATAGCAGTCCAACCTTTCTCTGCGGCTTCACCGCCTTTGCCTTTCTTGAAGAATCCCAAATCTTCGGATACAACAATCTCGGCAATAGTAAAGCAATCGTGAACTTCACAAAGATTTATATCCTTCGGCTTTAATCCTGCCATCTTATAAGCTTTCTCAGCAGCTTTAACAACGCAACCGAGTGTAGTTAAGCTTGCTCTACTGTGAAGG
>CAYGZC010000005.1:0-4712 GCA_964354225.1 uncultured Chlorobiaceae bacterium
AGCCAGAAACACTCGATCATCAACATGATGATTTTGGACGTTAACTTTTGCTACTTCTAATGCCGCCGAACTAATATCGATTGCATCGATGATAGAATGATCGAGATGAACGGCAAGACTTATCGCAATATTACCCGAACCCGTACCAATATCTAATACGTGAATTTTGCCAGATAAAATTGTTTCTGACCATTTGATAATCTGTTCGACTAAAATCTCAGTTTCAGGTCGTGGAATAAAAACTCTTGGATCAACCTGAAAAGACAGTCCCATGAATTCAGTTTCACCGATGATATATTGCAGGGGTTCATGTTTTAATCTACGCTTCAGCAATAATTTAAACTTTTCCAGCTCACTATTATTAAGAATCTGATCGAATCGTAAATATAAATCTATCCTTTTACAACTTAGAATATGACAGAGCAATAGCTCGACGTGTAAACGGGCTTCATCAAATCCTTTTTCGGTCAGATGATTCGAACTCCATTGTATTAAAGAGAGGATTGTCCAAACTTTCCGTTCTGTTTTTGAGAATTCGACTTTCATAAAGTACTTAGTGAAATGAAGATAGGAAGCCGCCCTTTAAAAATCAAATGTAACGATTATTATGATGTAGCTTTAAGAACGACTAACGTAATGTCGTCGGATTGCAAAATATTCTTACTATGTTCTTTTACAGCATCAACTATTTTGGTTTGAATAACAGATGATGGTTCATTCAGGTGAGTACGAATAATACTTTCCAACTTATCTTCACCAAATTCTTCTCCTTGCGAATTCATCGCTTCGCTTACTCCATCGGTGAACAAAACCATAACATCACCAGCATCAAACCTTGCTTCACCTTCTTGATATGGGACCATTGCCTTCATGATGCCTAAAATAATCCCGCCCTTATCCAGTCGTTCAATGGTGCCATCGGAATGAAAAAGATATGGTAAATTATGTCCGGCGTTTACATATTTCAAGGTTCGCGTTTCGGTATGAAGCAGACCCCAGAAAAATGTAATAAAACGGCCAGAGCTTGTGTTATCGCATATAAGGTCATTAACTCTTTTGGTTAGATCGGCAAGCGAAAGACCGAGTGGAACAAGAGCACGAATAGTTGCTTGTAAATTTGCCATCAGGAGGGACGCAGGTGTTCCTTTCCCGGATACATCACCAATTGCTATCACATAATGCTGCCGACTCAGAGTAATGAAATCATAATAATCGCCGCCAACTTGCTTTGAAGAAATATTTGTCGCTGCAACATCGAAATAGGGAACATCGGGGAGTTTAGCGGGAAGCAAACCTCTTTGAATTTCTTTTGCAATTATTAATTCATCCTCAAGTTTTTGTTTCTCAATTTCCTCTTTAAATAATCGGGCATTTTCGAGTGCAATGATGGCGAGGTTACCCAGTGACGAAAGAAATTCAAGATCGGTGGAAGAATATTTCTCATCTCGCATTTTTTCACCAAGTCCTATAATTCCTTTGGTCTGATTCTGAAGCCGCATCGGAACTAACGCTTGAATGCCGATATCCAATAACGAATTTCTCCATTGTAGTTCATTCTTTCTTTGAAGCGACTCAACCAATAATGGTGAATTTAAAGAGGGGAAATATGTACAAAGGTCGGGATTAAAATGTTTCTCAAGCCGAGACACTACAATATCCATCGCACCATCTTTTTCAAGGCAGATAATGAATCTATTCACACCAATTTGTCCCATAACAGAAAACATTAATAATTTCACGAGCCGATCCGGATCAAGCACAGCGTTAAATTCCTTACTCAATTCGAACAGTGTGTTTAGTTCTTGAATTTTTCCGTCTAATCTTCTGTTGACTTGTTTCAACTCTCCGATAAATAAATTCTTTTCAATTGCAGCCGCAGCAATGTTTGCAAGCGATTTGATGTACGTCTCCTCTTCCTTCGCGAGTTTCTTTTTCAAAACACCGGGTGCGAAACCAGCTAATCCGACAATCTTTTCCTGAGTGACCAAGGGTATTAGAAGATATATTCCATGATTTTTAAAATGTTTGGTCCATGGTAATTTTCTTCCATCTTCGTGCTCAAGATATAAAATACGATTTGGGATTTTATTAATCTTAATTTCTGTACCGATCAATTCTTGAGGCAATCCTTTAATATTTTTCACTGAAAAACATTGCGGTTTGTGTTCAAGCAGAATTATGCCTCTTAACGATAACAGTTTTCCCATCAAAGTGAGAATAAAATGACCAAGAATAAACTTGAGATCAAGAGAGATGTTCACGACCGCACTGAACTCGAAGAGTGAGCTTAAATTAAATGAATTTTCGTGATTACTATTTTGCTGCGTAGCTACGGTTCGAGGCATGAGCTTGTGATTTATTGAGCAAGTTTAACCGATAGATTTTTAATTAAATGAACTTCACACTTATCATCAGGTAAAATTTTATACTCAACTTTGTCCATAAGCAACCGCATAAGGTGCATTCCCAATCCGCCTTTACGATAATGACTTAGATATTCAGGCATATCCGGTGTTCTGACGGAATTTGGATCGAACATTCTACCCTGGTGTGTAATCACAATTTTAAAGACTTTTTGATTAGGCATCACCTTTATATCAATCTTTCTATCGGTGGCGTAATTATAGGAATGCTTAATTATATTTGTGCAAGCTTCATCAACTGCCAGTGCAATTTTACTGATTGATTCTTCATCAAATCCAAAATCTCTGGCTGCCCCTGAAACAAAATCCCTCACCAAGCTTAGCTTTTCAGTCTTGCTTTCGATATTCAAATGTATGATATTCACTTTATTCATCTTCTACATGGTTGTACGTTTGGCAAATTGGCTCACTAATATTCATTTAAGCTGGTTGAATTTATTGATGGCTTCCATTTCATCTTTTGCGATATCGTACAGAAGCGGAAAACCCAAAAGATCAAAGACGTTATAAACCTTCGGAGACATGTTAGATAATTTGATATCTCCTTTGTGCTTCCGAACGTCTTCGATATACGCCATGAAAACCCCAAGACCTGCACTGCTTATATACGATAGATCTTTACAATTCACAATGATGTTGTACTTTTTAATGTCCAGCAAATTCTGAAATACCTTTTCCAGCTCAGGAGCCGTGTGAGCATCGAGATACCCTTTCAGATCAAGTACATTAATATTGTCAGCTTCTCTGACATCAATTTTGAAGTTACTCATTTTATTTCTCCTCATTATTAAGATTTAATTGAATCATTATTTTCTCCATTTCAAAACTACAATCGTAAGATCGTCCTCAGGCGATTCGTGATTCATATGTTTACCAACTGCCATGACGATTGCATCGCGGACCTCAACCGCCGATTTATTACCAGACAGACGAACAACATCATACAATTTATCGTACCCAAATTCAACACCATCTCCGGGATGTGCTTCTGTAACTCCATCGGTGTACAATACGACTACATCATCGTTTAATAACTGTAAAGTTTCTTGCGCCATAATTTTATTGAAAAAATCATAGCTCCCCATACCTAAACCGAGACCCGCCGGTTTAACGTATTTTGTTCGTCCATTGGATACATGCAGCATAGGACAGTGGCCGGCTCTTGCGATCTTCATTATACCCGTTTGTAAATTAACAACTGCATAAATTAAGGTGATGAATGAGCGCCTATCAATTGTTCCCATGATTGTTTTATGTGCATTTACTAAAAACTCTCTCGGCTCACGATAAATTTTGCTGAGCGATTGGAATATTCCTTTCATCTCTGCCATGTAAAAAGCTGCAGATACACCTTTACCGGATACATCCCCCACAAGTATGCCGAGATGATTATCATCCAGCATGGTGAAATCATAATAATCGCCGCCGACTTCAAATGCCGGTGTTGACAAAGCTTCGATCTCTAATTCTTTCAGCTGCGGCAGCTCTTGAGGAAGAAGTTTTTTTTGCATATCCTGAGCAAGCATCATCTCGCGCATCAGCCGCTCACGCTCTATAGATTTTTCAATCAGACGCGAGTTTTCAATAGCGATTGCCGCCTGGTCGGCAAACGCTGAGATTACGTCGATATCGTCTTTATCGAAACCATATTCAACATCTTTCGTCGCATAAAGAATTCCGATCACTGCATCATGGGACAATAGTGGAACGATTGCCATCGAATTGAATTTATTTTTTATATCGATCAAATGTTGTGTCCGCTTGTCACTTTTTATACTATCGATAACAATTGGTTTGTGTCCATCAAGAATATGTTTTCGAAGTATCTCACCGTCCTCCGATGTGATGGCTTTCGTCTCTTCCATTGTAATATTTTTGAGTCCTGCGGTAACGACCGGAGATTTGGGGTTGATATTTCCGAAAAGTTTCCTCGATTTTTGTGTAACCGATGTTGACTCAATTACTTCAAGCCAGGCACTCTTCGCTTCACACACTTCAAGCGTCATAGTTGTGACAGAATCAACAAGCTCATTGAAATCGAATACTTGTGTAACAAGCCGGCTTAAATTATGGAGCGATGATACCTCACTGATCTTTCGATCAAACGCTTCTGCTGTGGGAAGATGAAAGAGGGTGCTGATGAAAGTCATTCCAAAATAGATGGTTGCAAAAAGACAAACCAGCCAGATAAAAGATTGAAGCGGTGGAGAATAAAATAATAATGCCTGTCCAATTACGGGTTCAGTATGCCAGGTTACAATATCAAAACCAATGAAAATAGAGAATAAT
>CAYGZC010000006.1:0-11001 GCA_964354225.1 uncultured Chlorobiaceae bacterium
TTTGATTATATCACTCGTTGTCAGTACGATTGCTCACTTTGTTGTTGGCGCATCCAAAGTTATTGTCACAGGTCGTTCATGGCTAAAAGGTGGAACGGAGATGACACTGGTCGGCCTCGGTGAAGCAGCAATTACGTATGCGATTGGATTGTTGATTGCATCCGCATTGGGATGATTCATGCGCATCTGGGATTTACTTCCAAAAATATTATGCCGACAGCATCTTCTCGGTGAACACCGTGAGCTCCACGCGATCTGGTTTGTCATCACTAAAAAGAAAAGCGGCTACAGCCGCCATCCAGAAACACTGCGCTGGATCGGGAAACTCCACGCGCTCTACAACCGCCACGAAAAACTTGTACAGGAAATGACCCGACGCGGTTATCGGTACAAGAAGTCTCCTCAGAAAAAAAATAGCAACCGGTGCGGCAGTCCAAAAAAACATTTGTCGATACCCACCGCTGCCAGCGGGAATTACTGCAGAACAAACGGTGTAGTTGTAAAGTGTGACTGGTTGACGCCCTGTCGTCCCGCAAACCGATGAATCGATTCGCGATCATCGGATAATCATACCATAATCGAATTACTTACCATCATTATTTATTCTGCCCGATTTTGACTATCTTATAAAGAAGGAAAATAATAATAAAGATGAAATCATTACAAATTGGTAACTTAACTATACCCATTCCTCTCATCCAGGGTGGAATGGGTGTCGGCATATCATTATCCGGCTTGGCAGCCGCCGTAGCGAACGAAGGCGGTGTCGGAGTTATTTCCAGCGCAGGATTGGGGTTTCTATATAAGGAACCTTCGAAAGATTTTTTAGAGGCAAGCATTCACGGACTACGGGAGGAGCTGCGGAAAGCGCGCGAGAAAACTTCCGGGATTATCGGTGTTAACGTGATGGTCGCTATGTCGAACTTTGCCGATATGGTAAAGACAGCCATTGCCGAAAAAGCCGATATTATTTTTGCCGGCGCCGGTCTTCCTCTCGACCTTCCCTCCTTTCTAAAGAAAGACAGTGTTACAAAATTAGCGCCTATTGTGTCATCGGCACGTGCAGCAAAAATTCTCTGTGAGAGGTGGAAAAAAAATTACGATTACCTACCCGATGCCATCGTGGTCGAAGGTCCCAAGGCAGGTGGTCATCTCGGATTTAAACCTGAACAGATTGAAGATAAAAACTACGCACTAGAAAAATTGATACCTGAAGTTGTACGCGAAGTCAGACAAATTGAGGAGACGTACAATCAACCGATACCGGTAATCGCGGCAGGCGGCATTTATTCCGGTAAAGATATTTACGATATTATGCAGCTCGGCGCTTCGGGTGTTCAGATGGGAACACGTTTTGTAACTACAGATGAATGTGATGCCTCAAATGCGTTTAAACAAACTTACATTGATGCAAAAAGCGAAGATATCGAGATTATTAAAAGTCCGGTAGGTATGCCCGGTCGCGCGATAATGAGCCATTTTTTAGAGAAAGTAAAAGAAGGCAAAAAACAGCCGCTTCAATGTCCGTTTCAATGCATTAAGACTTGTGAAATCTCCAGTAGTCCATACTGCATAATCACTGCGTTGATAAATGCTTTTAAAGGGAACTTCGAGAAAGGGTACGCATTTGCTGGCGCGAATGCATTTAAAGCAACCCGTATTACTTCCGTAAAAGAATTGATCCAGTCACTTAGAGATGAATTTAAAGCGAGTAAGTAAATATCTGCCGCAGATAAATTTATTATCCAATTTATGCCCTCCTCAGTCGCGAAGATCGATACAGATAAACTATACAGGATTACTCTCGGTCTGGCAATATTTACTATTATCTATAACATAATCGAAGGGCTTGTTGCTACGTACTTCGGTTATCAGGACGAGAGCTTTACACTTATTGGTTTCGGTGTGGATAGTTTCATTGAAGCGCTCTCCGGATTGGGGATTGCGCATATGGTTATCCGCATCCGGCAGCAACCTGACATTTGCAGAGATGATTTTGAGCGCACTGCGTTACGCGTTACGGGCGTCTCTTTTTATATTCTGGTGGTTGGACTTGTAGCAACAGGTGTTTACAATATTTGGACGGGTCACAGACCTGAATCGACATTTTGGGGAGTTGTCATCTCAGTAATTTCAATTGCGGTTATGTGGGCTTTGATATATGGGAAGCGGCGAATGGGTAAAGCACTCAACTCAGATGCAATACTTGCAGACGCTGAATGTACAAGAGTCTGCGTAAACATGTCGATTGTTTTACTCACCGCCAGTGCAATCTATGAACTTACAAAGATACCATACATCGATGCCGTTGGGACACTTGCACTTGCTTACTTCTCATTCAGGGAAGGTAAAGAATGCTTCGAGAAAGTGAAGACTAATAAAATTTGTTCGTGTGGACATAACTAGACTTGTACACATTTTACACTTTATATATTCCTCAAATTGACAAACACACGAAACTTTAGTATGTTCAGAAAATAATAATTTCATCAAAAGAACACAATCATGTTTGTAAAAAACATAAATGAGATATCAAAGGAAAAAGTTCAATCGGGTAGTCAAGCATTTAAACAAGTTTTAATCGGACACGATCAGGGACCTAATTTTGCCATGCGCCGATTCATCATCGAACCGGGTGGATATATGCCGCTTCATACAAATACAGTTGAACACGAGCAGTTTGTCCTCAACGGTCGCGCGCAAGTTATCATCGGCAAGCAGACATACAAAGTGAAACGTAATGATGTTGTTTTTATACCATCCGGAGTCAAACATTCCTATAAAGTATTAGGTAATGAAGCTTTTGAGTTCTTGTGTATGGTACCGAATAAAACCGATACGATGGAAATAGTGAAGTGATAGCGCTATTGATGATTCCTGGTATTTAAAATTCGGGATGGAAGATACTCTTAATCCTGACTCGGTGCCTGTATAAAACACTTAGCCATACGGATATGTGGTTTGACACTTTCCGACTTTCTTGGTACATTCTTGCTATAAGTTTCAACAGTTATTGTAGATTTACACCATAATCACACAATCTTTAAATTAAATGAGGAGTATTTATTATGTCATACACCTACGAGCAACTTAGCAAAATGACAGTTGTTGCGCTTCGCCAAATTGCCGATGGGATCGAGCACGAAGCCACCAAGGGTCATAGCACTATGCACAAAGATAAACTCCTGCCGGCACTTTGCCTCGCTCTGGGTATCGAAGCTCACGCACATCATGAGGTGAAGGGAATAAACAAAGCAAAAATCAAAATGGAAATCCGGGCGCTCAAGAAGGAGCGGACAGCGGCAATACAAAATAAAGACAGCGTTAAGTTGCATGAGGTACGGGAAAAAATTCATCGACTGAAACGGGAACTTAGGAAACATATCGTTTAAATGAACAAATTTACAAAGGCAATTGTCCGGACTCCATCCAGGCGGATGGCGGACGGTTTGACCACCGCAAACCTGGGAAAGCCCGATGATCGCCTGGCGAGAAATCAGCATGGACATTATATCGAAGCTCTAAGAAACTGCGGACTCGACGTTACGATATTAAAAGAAGATGATAACTTTCCGGATTCGACATTCGTTGAAGATACGGCGCTCCTGACCCCGCATTGTGCAATCATCATGAATCCCGGCGCTCCCACACGCCGTGGTGAGATCACGGAAATTGCAGAAGTCTTGAAGAGATTCTATCGGAATATAGAATTCATCCGCACACCCGGTACCGTTGAAGCCGGTGATATCATGATGGTTGGTTCTCATTTCTTTATCGGTCTTTCGAAACGGACAAACACTGCCGGTGCAGGGCAGTTGATCGATCTTCTTGAAAAATACGATATGACAGGGTCAATAGTACCCGTTGCGGACAGTCTCCATCTCAAATCCGGTGCCGCGTATCTTGAGAACGATACCCTGGTAGCAACAGACAGATTTTCTAGTCATCCTGAGTTCCGAAAATTCAACATGATAACAATCGATAAGAACGAATCGTACGCCGCCAACTGTGTATGGATCAACGGTATCGTCCTCATCCCTTCGGGCTTTCCGAGAACAAAACATGCAATTGAATCTCGCGGCTATCGAACGATCGAAGTTGATGTCTCAGAATTTCGAAAATTGGATGGCGGAATAAGCTGTTTGTCACTCCGGTTCTAATCATAATATATTCCATCCGTGAACATCAAGCAGTTTGGTAGTCTCATGCTTTCTGGATAAATTCTGATAGGACAATTTACAACACCTAATTTTTTAGAAGACTAAACTATGCCCGATAATCCAATTGTAAAAAACTCCAAATGAAACCCGGTCAGCAGATGGCAATCATCAATCCGCGTGATGGATATAAAAGAGCGATCCTGACAAATCTAAATTACTATAATACCACCCATCAAAAATAATTTCCTCCAATGACATTTCTACAAAAACCATCCGTTCCGCGAAAGTGGCTTTACGCAATCGCCGGAGTTCTCTGGAGTGCCGCAGGTTTTATTCTCATCGAGCGCGCATATGGATGGCTTGAAGACTTGGCATCTGAACAATTGCTTTTTGTTCTCTCGCTTGGTGTAACGCTTGCATTGATCTTTTATTTTGCCGGTTTCATTAAGATCGCACGAAAGAACATTAACCGTATCAATTCACTTCCGGACAGTGTCTGCATCTTCGCATTTACTGCATGGAAAGGTTATCTCATAATCGTGGTTATGGTCACGGCGAGCATCCTGCTCCGCCACTCTTCTTTTCCCAAACATTACCTCGCAGTGTTCTACATTGCCATGGGTGGCTCTCTGCTCTTAGGAAGCAGTTTATTCTACACAAAATTATTTAAAAATATATACAGAAGAAAGTGAACGATAAATATGATACTGTATGAATGGATAAAAGAATTACCCGGCGCTATAACTGTTTGCAATACGGAGGGAATCATAATTGAAATGAATGATAAGGCAATTAAAACTTTCGAGGATGATGGAGGAGAAAACCTCATCGGGACGAACCTGCTCGACTGCCATCCCGAACCATCCCGTTCCGAAGTAAAGAAACTTCTAAAATCGCAGCAAAAAAATGTTTACACCATCGAGAAGAACAGCATCAAGAAGCTAATCTATCAGGCACCGTGGTTTAAGGATGGAAAGTATGCAGGACTTGTTGAGTTCTCCCTGGAAATACCGAACGAGATGTCGCACTTTATTCGTAAGTAGGATGCAGCGTACTTCCCTTGGTAAAATCTTTTCACGGCTTACAAACGAAGTCTTACTGAAGCTGTCACTTTTGGTACAACCTTCCCGTTTAATGTCAACTGAGGACTTACATCAAAATCATAGAGGTGCGCACCTGCGTAAGCATCAACAAGATTTAAGATGTACAAAGCACCGAGGAACCATGCAAATTTATCGCGCTCATCATGATAGAAA
Source organism: uncultured Chlorobiaceae bacterium (assembly GCA_964354225.1). Taxonomy (GTDB): domain Bacteria; phylum Bacteroidota; class Ignavibacteria; order UBA10030; family SZUA-254; genus CAYGZC01. The sequence continues at coordinate 5,417 of CAYGZC010000006.1, forward strand.
TTTCTTAGCCGTTGGTATTGTTCATTTGGATATTTTAAATTTCGCTCACGAAAATCTTTATACTTGTTGTTCAGGGTAATCCACTCGTAAATCCAGTAGCCGCTAATTCCCCAGATAATCGGTGGTTTCCAATAATTTTCAGTATATATCTGACCGGCACCGGGAATAACCGCCGAAAGTCCGAGCGCGAGCATGGGTGATTTAGTTGATTTGAAATTTGTTGATGGCGGTTGGCTGAGAGTAACCGATATAGTATCCTTTTCTTTTCCAAGGGAAGTTGAAGTTGTATCGCGAATAGTCGTTAACGAATCAGATTGGGAATAAGCAAAAGACATCCAGATGAACAAATGACTAATGACAAACGACCAATTACAAATTCTCCTCATCCACTCACTACTCACCGATTATACATTCACAACAACAATTGCTTCGATCTCAACCTTCACTTCGCGAGGTAATCGGGCAACTTCAACCGTTGAGCGAGCCGGTGGATCTATTTTAAAAAATTCCGCATATACTTCATTCATGCCGGCAAATTCGTTCATATCCTTAAGAAAGACTGTTGTCTTAACAACACTCTCGATCGCTGCACCAGCTTGATGAATAATTGCCTGCAAATTTTTAAGAACCTGACGCGTTTGAGCTTTTATATCTCCCTGAATTACCTGTCCATTGTGTGGATCGATGGGCACTTGTCCAGCAATAAATAAAAATGAGCCGTTTGCAACAATCCCCTGATTATACGGACCGATGGGTGCAGGGGCTTCTTTTGTGAGAACTATGGATTTTGCCATTGGGAATTTCCTTAATGTTCGATGGATGATATGAGATCAAATAATCTGCCTAAATCGTCGTTGCTATAGAATTCAATAACGATCTCTCCCCTGCTGCCTTCATGTAAATTAACTTTCACCTTCGTAGCAAGAATCTGCTGCATCTTATCTGCGATACTCTCTTCAACAGTGCCAGGACTTTTTGCAAGATTGTGAGTTTTTTTATCTACTTTTTTTCCGAGATCACGAACAATCTTTTCCACCTGCCTCACATTCAAATCTTTTTTGATGACGCGCTCGAAAATGCGGAGCTGAATTTGTTCATCTGGTAACGAGACAAGTGCGCGAGCATGACCCATAGTCAGCTTTTCTGTTCGGACTGCATCTTGAATGATCCTAGGTAGTTTCAACAAGCGCAGGAAATTCACTACTGTAGTGCGATCTTTGCTTATTTTCTTCGCAACATCCTCGGCTGTCAATCCAACATCGTGCATAAGCCGCTGGTACGATATCGCAATTTCAATCGGGTTGAGATGTTCACGCTGTAAATTCTCGATCAAAGCAAGCTCGAGCATTTCCTCATCGTTCTTTACTTCGATGGTATAAGCTGGTATCGTTTTCAAACCTATTTCTGTTGAGGCACGTATTCGGCGCTCGCCAGAAATGAGATCATACTTGCCGTCCTTCGCCTGTCGTACAGTAACGGGTTGAATTATCCCTTTCTGCTTTATGGATTCCTTCAGCTCATCAAGTGCTTGCTGATCGAAATCGGCACGGGGCTGAAATGGATTCGGACGAATTTTCGAAATATCAATATCAGCGATAGATCGTTCCGCCGCAGGGACCTTCGCCTCCTTTATCTCAACTTCCGAGCGTTCAATTACCGCCGGACGAATCAATGCCGATAATCCTTTACCTAAACCACCTTTAAATTTTGTCATAAATCATTACACCGTTACTGTCTGAACAGCAATTGTTTGTTGACGTTTTAAAAATTCTTTCGTTAACTCCATATAATTTCGTGCACCCGACGATACCGCCTCGTAAAGAAGAATCGGTTTACCATAACTTGGGGCTTCACTCAACCGAACATTACGTGAGATAATTGTAGAAAATACCTTGTCACCAAAATATTTTCTCACTTCTTCAACAATCTGGTTCGAGAGCCGCAGACGACTATCAAACATAGTCAATAATACACCTTCTATCTCTAATCTCGGATTTAGATTCTTCTGAATAATGTTGACTGTGTTCAGCAGCTGACCTAATCCTTCGAGCGCATAATATTCACACTGTACCGGAATGAGCACAGAATCTCCCGCGACCAAACCATTCAGTGTTAGCAGTCCGAGCGAGGGCGGGCAATCGATAAATATGAAATCATATTCCTTGCGTACTTTTTCAACGATGTTCTTTAAGATCATCTCACGATTTTCCATATCTACAAGCTCTACCTCTGCCCCAACTAAATTAATGTTGGATGGTAAAAGTGAAAGGAATGGCATCTCGGTTTTCACTATAACTTCACGAGGATTGACATCATCGATAATAACATCGTAAGCGTTTTTAACACTGCCTCGTACATCAACACCAAGCCCACTGGTTGAATTTGCCTGTGGGTCAATATCAATCAAGAGTGTTGTGTATTCAGCCACTGCTACTCCGGCTGCCAGATTTATCGCAGTCGTTGTTTTTCCTACTCCACCTTTTTGATTCGCTATTGTAACAACTTTATGCATAGATCATCATCGCCGCAGCAAAAAATATTGCCAATATTCCAATTATAATATTCAATGTCCGAAATTGATTAATACGATACCTATACATTTCCACTCTTTTATCAAAACCTCCATTAGATGAAGGTGAATCGAGGTACTTTGTCATCCTTGTCATACCATACAAAAAGACGATCATCAAAATAAAAGTTAACTGTTTAAATCCAAGCAATACCGACCAGTTATCGTTAAACTGAAACCAGACAAAGTTTGGGCGTAGCGCCATCAATATAATTCCCGTGATGAGGGTCGATAGAATACTAATCCAAACGAATTTAGAAAAATGCTTATTTAATTTCTTTTGAATGTCATAGTTATTACCGCCTATAGATCGTACAATAGGAATAGCTACAAACATTTGAAATAATAAACCGCCCAGCCATACAACTACACCCAGAAGGTGCATGCTTCGGCATATGAAATAAATTAAATTCAAAATCGGTAAAGTTCCACGTTTATATTGTAAGTCGGTTGCGTTTTATAATGGTCAAATATATAACTTTTTTTTTCGGAAAGCAACGAGAGCACGGAAACCCGACTAATCAGTCATGTCTCCTTCATTGATGGACAATGTATTGGTAGAGAAGAAAATATGCACGCTAATTACAAGTAGGCAAATATCCTCAATTACCCGCATCCAACTAACAGGAGAGTTGTATTCGGGGCCAAAACAACCGCAATCTATCTTTAATCCACGAGACAGTGCGGCAGTTATTGCAATAATGAAAATAACACACAATCCTGAAAGCAATAGCGAACTCGAACGAACATAATAGCCACCGATAAGAAAGATTCCACAGACCAGCTCAATCCAGGGAATAATCAGCGCTGCAAGATTTACTAAAAATACCGGTAATATTTCATATGCTTGAACATTCAAAGCAAAAACCTCCGGCGCGCTAATTTTATCGATACTTGCGATGATGAAAACAACACCGAGAATAAGACGCGAAAGAAGAATCACATACTTGTTTGAGAATATGTTCTTCATCGTGATTTCACTTTCGTGAATGAAGTATCAATTGGCATTTGAGCTTTCTTCCATCCATCCCATCCATCATCGTATAGATAAAGATTCTTAAATTCCATAACACTCAAGAACTCCGCCAGCATCTGTGCGAGATGGCACTCGGGATTATTGCAGTAGATGATAATGAGTGTATCTCGTGGCTGGGTGATTATTTGCTCAATATATTTCTCCGGTTCTAACCCCGGAATGTTCCGTGCACCCGGTATATTTCCTTTTTTGAACTCCTCCTCGGTGCGCGCGTCAAGTAAAATTCCACGCTTCTCTGCCAGTAAACGATACAGCTGTTCCAATGAAATTATTTTCCAAACAGGATCGCTTTTGGGGGGATATAACTTCGCAACCGAATCAGGATTTTTAAGCGCACGTTCGTGCAGTGGCGCAATTACTTTTATATCTTTTGGAAGAGCAGAGTCTCGAGTATCAATAAGCGTTAAAGAATCAACTTGATTAGCATGTGAGAATAAAAGAGAATCCGATGCTGAAATTTTTACAACTTCCTTTCTAATTAAAGGAATCCCCTTGCTCGAGAAAACATTATAAACTAAAGCGAGAAAAATGGACATAACAATGATGATTCCAACTTCACGGATCAGAGATTTATTGTTAGTTTTCAACATTAGGAAAATTTCTCGCCAACATGTATTCTATAGCCACGCAAAAATTCATCGGCTGTTAATTTCTTTTTACCTTCTTGCTGTATTTCAACTATCTCAATAGCACCGCCGTTGGCCTTAACGATTAATTTACTATCCGTACAAACTACGTCACCCGGTTCACCTTGCCGAACATCATCAGAGATTTTGGATTGATAAATCTTGAGGAGTGTGCCGCCGTGGTAGGTAAACGCACCAGGCTTAGGTGAGAGTCCGCGGATCAAATCATGAATTTCTATTGCAGATTTTGCCCAATCGATTTTACAGTGGTCTTTAAATATCTTAGGCGCTAACGACACGAGAGTTTCATCTTGGAGTTTTGGCACTGCTTTGCCTGATTCTATCAGCCGGACTGTGTGAAGAATGATTTCAGCCCCAATCTCGGCAAGTCTATCATGAAGCTCGCCGGCAGTTTCATCGGGTCCGATTGGTAAACGTGCCTGTAAGATGATGTTTCCTGTATCAACTTTTTCTTGTAAGAAAAAAGTTGTTACACCCGTCTCTTTTTCACCACGGATGATTGCCCAATTAATGGGTGCAGCACCTCGATATTTGGGTAAGAGAGATGCGTGAAGATTGAATGCACCTAACTTTGGCATTCGGAAAACCTCAGGCGGGAGGATTCTGAATGCAACTACTACAAACAGATCCGGTTTGAGCGATTCTAAATGCATAATGAAAGATGGATCTTTCAGTCGTTCGGGTTGTAAAATCGTTAGTCGATTTTGGATGGCGAGTTGTTTCACGGGCGATGGCGAAAGGTGTAAGCCCCGACCGGAAGGTTTATCAGGAACAGTGACAATTGCAGTAATCTTATACTCACTGTCCAGCAGAATTTTTAAACTTGGCAACGCGAATTCCGGTGTTCCCATGAATACGATTTGCATTTTTTCTCACTTAATATTTATCATCTGAAACAATTATACCGGAACATCGACTGCCGATACGATGGGATACTTCACTTCGATTTCCCCATGATGAATCTTCTCCAATAATTCTGCGTGGAGTTTCTTCTTCTCAGGAGAGAGGTAATCTATGAAAAGAATTCCATCCAGATGATCGATCTCATGTAGAATGACTCTCGCCAGCAAGTCAGTTGCTTCCAGCTCGGCATCTTTAAAGCTTGTGTCCTTGTAGCGAACCATGATTATCCTAGCACGCTCAATTTCATCACGAACTTCAGGAACGCTTAAACAGCCTTCCTCCATGATGCATTTCTCTTTCCCCTCAATGACTACAGGATTGATAAGCGTAAGTGGTTTAACATGCTCCATCCCCTCAACTTCCGAAACATCAACAACAACGATTCGTTTTAATACTCCCACCTGATTAGCAGCAAGACCGATTCCGCTTG
>CAYGZC010000007.1:0-1837 GCA_964354225.1 uncultured Chlorobiaceae bacterium
CGTGAAGAGGATGATACTTCTGAAATGACGTGGTTGGATTTAAGATGTAAGATATAAGTTATATCAAAATCGAAAGCCGATTCAGAGATTTTTGGATCGGCTTTTTTATTCAGATATCGATTTATTCTTATAATTTGCTATAGATATTCCCCTTTGGAAACTAAATCTTCTGTCAAGAATCTAATATATCTTAGATAATTTTTAATCGTCAGAACCCACCATTTCCCACTATTTTTGGCGTTTTCCTCCCCTGATTCATAATCAAAGTGATTTAGTACAATATTTAACTTGACATTCTTACAAGAATTACTTAACATTGTACGTTAAATTATTCATGTAATTTATTATTATACGTACCATACCGATAAATTCTAATAATGAATCATTCACAATCAAAGGGGGTCAAATGTCCAAATTTATAAAGTTTTCAATACTGTTTATTTTTATCGCTTTTACGTTTACCCATATTGATGCTGCTGAGCGCCACTGGGTTGGAAGTGCTGATATTGTAGGAACGCACTGGAATCAGGGGCAAAATTGGAGTACAATACAAGGGGGTGGTGGGGGTGCTGGAGTTCCAGCTGATACAGACGATGTTTATATTGATGGTGGTACGGGTGTGTTGCTAATAAATGATGCGGCTTTATGTAAATCATTAATCCACTCATCTGTCTTCATAACGACGACTTTTGCCGCCGGACAATCCTTAGTGATTGGTATAGGCGGAATGACATTAAGTGATGGGACCTTCGATGCCACGAACGCGAGTACGATCTCTAATCAAGGGGATTGGACGTTTGTCGGAGGAACGTTCATCTCTGGAAGTGGACCTGTAATTTTTGATGGTACAACAAATCAAACATTGATAGGTGTGACCAGATTCAACAAGCTTACAGTAAATAACGCAGCTGGTATTATAATAAATGCGAATATCAGGATAGATTCTACCTTGACATTTATCGCTGGTACAATCACAACAGGAGCAAACAGAGTCATTATCGGTTCTGCTGGTTCTGTGATTGGTGGAGGTGGAGGAAACCATGTTTATGGTTATATAGAAAAAGCATTTCCAATTGGACCACAGTCTTTTAAATTTGATGTTGGTGGTCCACTTTACTACCGACCTATTGAACTCTCATTTGCGAATGTAATTACTGCGGGAACTGTTACTGCAAAATCTACAAGAGGTGAAAATCCATATATATCAACATCTGGAATTGATTCAACTAAGGATGTCAATCAATATTGGATAATATGGTCAGGTGACGGAATAACATTCTCGACATATGATGCGACATTTAATTTTGTAGCTACTGATTTGGATATCGGTGCGAATCCGAACAATTTTGTTGTTAAAAAATGGGACGGTGTAAATTGGTCATCCACAACAGCTGGAACCAGAACGGCAACAAGTACACAAGCGATAGAACTGACGTCGTTCAGTCATTTTGCTGTTGGAGAACAAAAAACCTTCACGATCACACCGACAAAGGAAGGAAGTGGAACGATCAGTCCGTCTATACCGGTGAGTGTTGACTATGGTGGAAATCAGGGATTTACAATCACACCGAGCATCGGGCACCATGTAGATGGTTTGTTCGTGGATGGTGTGCATGTTGATTCGACGACGAGCTACACTTTCTACAATGTGACCGATCATCATACGATTCATGCGAAATTTGCGATCGATAAGTTCACGATCACACCGACAACTGAAGGAAGCGGAGCGATCAGTCCATCTATACCTGTGAGTGTTGACTATGGTGGAAGTCAGGGATTTACAATCACACCGGGTATCGGGCAACATGTAGATGGTTTGTTCGTGGATGGAGTACAT
>CAYGZC010000008.1:0-2722 GCA_964354225.1 uncultured Chlorobiaceae bacterium
GCCACCCATATTCGGTGTATATTTGCTTGTAAAGTATCTCCACCTTCGGAAAGTCTTCGCCAGAACCAAAGCATTCTTTTGGTAAACGTATAATCATTTCTCGCTCTCCTCCAGTGCAAAACGCACCTTGTCTTTAACGTACTCCCTAATCACTGCAAGGTGTACTCTTAGGCTGGTGATCGTGTCTTTTAGTGCGGAGATCTCGGTATCCTTGGCTTCTAGTTCATCTTTGCTGTGCTGGTTATAGCAATATAAGCAAAGTGTCATTTCTTACTCCCTCCAATCTTGAATCAACATTCGCATTTTACCATTACGTCTCCGTATAGCATCAAGCTTTGGGTGCTTTACTATCCAGTGTCGGAGCGTCTCGGCATTGCCAACAGAAAGCATACGAGCTATTTGCGGGTAAGTATATCCTTGCTTCAAAAGATGAGTGATGGTGGCTTTAAGCGATTCAAATTTGTCACGGACTGGTGATGTGTTGTTCATTTCTCACTCTCCATTCGCTGTCTCAGCTCTTCAGTAGCCCACTCGTTTGCTAACCCGCCTAATTCTTCTGACATAAGCACTGCTTTGCTCCCGCCGATGTCTTCCAAAACATTTCTAATTAGTGCAATGCAAACCAGATAAAAATCCGTTGGCGGTATTTTCTTGCCCTTGGCAAATTCCAATAGTTCATTCACTAAAGGCTGTAGAGTTTCGGCTACATATTGATCGACTTGTTCTTGTGTTACTATCATTTGGCCTCCGATTCTCGCTGTATAAAATGTTCTGCATTACAGCATTTTCCAAAAGCGTTGTGCTCCCAATTGTATGGAGCGTTGAACTTGTCACACCAATCCCAAACAAAACCAAACTCCTCGTTCTTAGCGAAATGTTTGCATTGTTTGCATATTGCGAGTTTCTTTTCTTCTAAGTTCACTTGGCCTCCCATTTCTCACAAAAATCAGTACACAAGCCAACAGTAGTTACACAACTTAGAGGGCTGTGTTTGCGAGTGCAAATCATATCGCTAACTCCCATTTTGTCCAAGATTCATTATAGTAGCAAGTGGCACACCTGTCATTATTGAAATTAAGATCGTGTTTGCAGTTCTCGCATATTTTCATCTTATCAACCTGCTCCCTCAACTTCTCATTCTCCACAGCCAGCCTTGCTGCTGCTTCTAACGTCGGTGTATCTTCGCAGTCTTGGCAAAAGATAAGGATTAAGCCGTTGTCGTTCACCACGTTTACAAGCAAATTATCGGTGTTGGAACATAGAGCGCAACGCATATCATCCCCTCCTAAAAGCAACATAAAGCACATACACACCAAGCGCCGCTAGGCACAATATCCAAGCAGCGCCCACGGCCATGGCAGAGAAAAACAACCATGCAGGTATTGTTATGGTCATAATGGAACCTCATACATCCCATCCTTATTTGGTATAGCGGGCCAAGATAGAAAGATGTCTCTTAGTGTATCTCTCGCTTCTTTTTCACTACTGAAAAGTGTGCTAGACACGCTAACTTGACGACAGACGAGCATCATCGCAGGGGCCATCAACCTAGGCTTCTTCGGCTCAGGCATCTGCCCAACGAGCTTCACAATCGTGCAGCTCTTTAGGTAATTAAGATTGGTGATAGCCTCATTCTCACTCATGAAAAGGCCCTTCATATACCCAGTTTCATTATCTAGGATTCCGTAACGTACAATCTCAGTCATCTATCTTCTCCCCTTACAACCATCATCACAGCGATGACTACAGCCAAACACCCAACCAAAATTCCGATTTCAATCATTTCAGTTTCTCCAAAGCCTTCTCAATTTGGTCTTTCAAAGCCCCTTCACTCACAAGGCGTGCAACCTTACCGCCTTTGTCTACGAATAACAGGTTGCCCACCTCTGGGCCTTGCATCACTTTGTAGTCCTTTTTGTCACTAGAAATGTAGAGATTGCCCTTTCGCTTTCGAACACGGTAACATTCCATGACTTTGTCAATTCGAGTCACGAGCCACATTTCACCGTATGCAAATGAAGCCATGAGTTCATCTGCTTTCCAAGGTATTGTTTGCATCCCACTCACCCCTTTGGCATCAAATACTCAGGAATGTTCTCTGAAGCGTTTTCGATATGGCCTTCGAGAGTGATGTTTGGGTATTCTTCTTTGTCTTGTTCAATGTATGCGATCATCCATTGAACGCATTCACGCTCAAGTTCTGGTGTGTTTGGCTGACAAAATGGGGTAACTGCAATGACAATACTAATAAGCATGAATCCTCCAACAACATTCGGGTGAGGTTCGTTTGTACCGAAGACGGAGGATTATGTCAAGACCATTTCGACACGAATTATAAAATAGTCGGAGATTCCTAAGGGCTTGACTTCACCGCATTGTATGCTATAACTTTCACATATGCCCACATAGGAGATTGTCTTGTGGTAATGAAGAAACTTGTTCCCGGATACCTTGAGAAATTTATTAGTCCCGGAACGTGGTACAGATACAGGGAACTTATAACCATAATACCCTTGTCTGAGTCCACGATTACACGCTTCCTACGTAAGGTTCCTCACATCACTCAGTATGAACCCGTTCCGGGGTGTATATTTGAACATCCAAGACCTGTGAGATATTACCCCGGAGCGGCTTTAATAGATGTTGCCAACAACGATTGAAATTCCTCGATTTATCAACAGTGACTTAGAAGGCTTGTTCCTTCGTCGTCGAGGAAAAATTG
>CAYGZC010000009.1:0-4580 GCA_964354225.1 uncultured Chlorobiaceae bacterium
CTCTTTCAGCTCTGTATTCAGAAAGGGTGGGATTTATTAGAACTTCATCGTGTGCAAACAAGTCTTGAAGATATTTTTAGACAACTTACAACCGATTCAGTAAAATGAAATTCACAAACATAAAATATATTTTCTTGAAAGAGCTTCGCTCTTTCTTCAATTCACCAATCGCCTATATCGTAATTGTGGTGTATCTGGTAATTCTGGGGTGGTTTTTTGTAAGCAACCTTTTCATCAACAACATATCAACGCTTCGAACAGTGTTTGAGATGACCCCATTTTTACTTTTATTCTTTGCCCCAGCAATGACGATGAGATTAATTTCTGAAGAGAAAAAAGCGGGTACTCTGGAGCTTCTCTTCACAAAGCCAATCAAAGAATATGAAATCGTCATGGGAAAATTTTTAGCTGCTTGGGCGCTTTACTTTTTTACACTGCTGCCAACGCTCTGTTACTATATAACTGTGACAATGTTAGGAACACTCGATACCGGCGCTGTAATAGGAGGATATCTTGGACTACTCGCCGTCGGAGCCGTATTTCTTTCCATCAGTATCTTTGGCTCAGCCCTAACTGAAAATCAAGTGATAGCGTTTATTGTAAGCTTGTTCATCGTATTCGCGCTGTTCATGCTCGATAAAGTACTTTTTTATTTACCCACGTTCCTGGGAATGATTTTGGAATATATCAGCATCGATTATCATTTCTCCAACATTGCAAGAGGCGTCATCGACACTCGTGATGTCATCTACTACCTCTCAATGATCGGCTTCTCGCTTTTTATGGCAACCAATGCTCTTCAAAAACGAAGATGGGCATAATGGAGTAAGACAGATTATGAACCGACAACAAATAATTTTACGTGTACTACTGGTTCTTGGTGTCATCATTCTTGTGAACATCATTAACCTGCGTTTTTTCAAACGCTTCGATTTAACCCGGGATAAGATATTCACACTTTCAACCGCAAGTAAAAATCTTGTTAAATCGCTCGATGATAATTTTTTAGTGAAAGCATACTTCACGTCTGATCTTCCGCCCGAATATGCAAATAATCGGCGCGACCTCAGAGATTTACTGGATGAGTACCGGGCTTATGCTGGTGGTAATTTCCAATACGAATTCATCGATCCGGGTAAGAAGGAAGAACTCGAGCAAGAAGCACAGCGCTACGGAATACCGCCCGTTCAAGTACAAGTGTTAAAAGAAGATAAGCTCCAGATCCAGAACGCATATATGGGATTGGTATGTCTCTACGGTGACAAGCAAGAGCGCGTGCCGGTTATTCAATCGACATCGAATCTTGAGTATGAAATTAGTTGTGCCGTTAAAAAAATGACCTCGAAAGAACTGAAAAAAATCGGATTTCTCACGGGACAAGGTGAGCCGAATCTTCAGCAGATTAGCCGTTTGCAGGAAATGCTTTCAAAGCAGTATCAAGTTACTACGGTGGATCTATCCGATGGAAAAGCAATACCCTTAGATATTGCTGTCCTAATGATTACAGCTCCAACTCAGCAATTTAAAAATCCTGAAAAATTTCTTATCGACCAGTATTTGATGAAAGGCGGAAAAATTGCATTCATGATAAACAAAGTGAATGCTACGCTTCAATCGCAAATGGGGCAGCCGCTCAATGTAAATCTAGATGATCTTCTGGAATCGTATGGAATTCGTGTCAATACAGATCTCGTCAGAGATGCAAGCTGCGCATACGTTACTGTTAGCCAGCAAGCTGGATTTATGGTGATTCAAAATCAGATTCCATTTTATTATTTACCACGTTCTGGCGAATTCGATAAGAAGAGTCCAATCGTCAAGGATTTAAGCTCCGTTGTATTCTATTTTACAAGTTCCATCGATACAAGTCTTGCCAAACAAAAAGGGTTGGTTGCCAATGTTTTGTTGAAATCTTCGAAGAAAAGCGGCAGACAAGAAAATTATTTCATGATCAACCCGACAATGCAAGTAACAAAGGAAATGTTCAACGAGTCCGGCATTCCACTCGTGGTAACAGTTGAAGGTGCTTTTGCAAGTGCCTTCGGCAGTAAACCAATTGGATACGATACTTCGTTTAAAAGCTCGATAGATACAACGAATAAAATAGTTGCAGGTAAATTATCGAAGATTGTTGTGATAGGTGATGGAGATTTCTTGCAGGATCAATTATCAGGTGGAAACCGGGATAATTTCCTCCTTGCGAGCAATTTAGTTGACTGGCTTGCCGACGACATTGGTCTTGCACAGATTCGCTCGCGCGACAGCGGCAGCAAACCATTGGACGAAGTTAGTGAGGGAACAAAAATCTGGTTGAAAGGCCTCAATCTTACTTTTCCACCGGTGATCGTAATTATCATCGGAGTTGTGCGGTGGCGGCTACGTATATCTATGCATAAAAAACTTGAGTCACGGGGTTTATAGATTTTTATAGAAGAAAATCGTTATGAATCGTTCAACAATATTATTGATTGCATTACTAATCATCCTTGTAGTTATTACCTATTTTTTACTTCCCTCGGAGAAAGAGCGTGAAGCCAGTTACAAGCTTCCAACGATTTCACTAAAAGTCGATTCCGCATCGGTTATAAAAATCGAAATCAAACAGTCGTCAAGTTCTATAGTTATGGAGAATGTCGGCGGCACATGGATGATTACATCACCACATCCATCATCAGCAGACCCGGCAGCTGTAGCACACATTCTGAATAGCTTATCTAAATTTAAAGTCGGAAGTCTTATATCTTCTAATCCGGATAAACAGCGTCTTTTCCAGGTTGATTCAGCCGGAACACTGCTCCACATCACGGATCGTTCGGGAAAAATTGTAAGTATGATCGTTGGAAAGATGGGACCTTCGTTCTCAGAGATTTATTTTCGTCTCCCCGACTCCAAGGATGTTTATCTTGGAGAAGGAATGGATAGCTGGACGATTAATAAAAATGTGAAGGATTGGAGAGACAAATCAATTGTCCACGTACCGACTGAAAGCATGAAGGAAATAACTATCACTGCCGGATCGAAGATGTACCGATTCAATAATGACAGCAGCGGTTGGAAATTGGGTGAGAAATCTGTTGAAACCAGCGAGATGAATCCACTACTGAATACACTATCGAATTTGCGAGCCGATGATTTTGTCGACACAGTTGCCGAAATCAAATCAAAACCGATTACGATTGATTTGAAATCGATGGAGAATATTTCGCTCAGCTTATATCCAACACTTCCGGATTCAACTAACTACTTCGTAAAATCATCAAGGTCACAACAAACATATGTCGTAAGCAAATGGACTGCCCAGCAGTTATTTAAACCAATGGGGAAAATTCTTCCCGTCTCAGCACATGTCCCGCAAATTGCAGAAACGCCGAAGACAGAGCCTGTTATATCACCGAAGAAAGAACCAGAAGCTCAGTCAAAAACAGTAACAACTCCAGTAAAGAAGCCAGCCACAAAAGAGCCGATTACGGAGACTAAGAAATCGGATGACGGGAAGAAGCAAATCTCAACTTCACCCCAACCAGCTAAGCCGTCACAAGCAGAAACTAAGAAATCTGTAGCAGAACCAAAACAAACCGCGCCAGCCATTAAAACTACTCCACCCTCGACTGAGCCAACCAAAACGAAAGCTGAACAAAACAAGCAATCCATAGAAGATGAAGGTGAGCTTACTGTGCACACTGTTGCGAAGGGTGAGACTATGACAACCATTGCGAAAAAATATAACGTCACTACTGAGCAGATTCTGAAATGGAATCTTTTGAAAACGATTGCAGTCAAACCCGGGCAGGAACTTTATATCTACGTTAGAAAATAGACTTGAAGCGAAAGCTTTTGTTCCACATGTAGCTCCCTCCGTCCGAAGTAAGCCGAAGTTGCTCCATCGGTTGTAAGTGGACTTGTCCGCCCCCGTTCTGAGGGAGTGCTACTCCCGAAGTATGCGGAGTAACTACAGCTATTGACTGATGTTACGCAAATTCTAAAAGAGATTGGTTTTATTGCCACGAGCTTTAGCTCGATCAAGAACTCAAAGGCATTTTTGGGTTTTAACCCAACTTCCGGCAATTATCTTGGGCTAAAGACCACTTCATTTTTTATTCATTCAGTACCACGACCTGAAGGTCGTGGCAATTTCTCTCCTCAATATAACATCACTTATCATTTCATACATGCCTAATTATTGCAAGTGTAACATCATCATCTAAATCTTTGCCCTGACCAAAGTTTTTAACATCCCCTAATAATTTCTGAGTAAGTGTTTGTACGTCATTATCAGCATTATCTTGGATGAAACGATGGAGTCGTTCTTCGCCATATTGCTCACCCTGAGGATTTGTTCGCTCTAAAATACCATCGGTGTAAAGTACAGCAACGCTCCCAGTTGGAAACTCTACCAATGTTTTAGGGAACTGAGGCAAGATTGCAAGAGCGCCAAGAGGAAGCGTCCTTTCAGAAAGTAATCGTATAGCTTTATTCAAATAAATCAACGGTGGTGGATGACCTGCATTTACATACTGGATAGTTCCATCGGTAGTGTTTATCACAGCAGCGAAAAATGTTACAAAATCTTTTTTGTCTGT
>CAYGZC010000010.1:0-1608 GCA_964354225.1 uncultured Chlorobiaceae bacterium
TAATCTTCGTTCGCTTTTCCGGTTGGTACAGCTTGCACTTCCTTCTATAATAGAGAGGAAGGGAAACATTGTGAATGTTTCGAGCGTAACCGGTGTGCGTGCGTTCCCCAATGTGCTGGCATACTGTGTGAGCAAAGCAGGAGTAGATCAATTAACTCATTGTGCCGCATTGGAATTAGGACCGAAAGGTGTCCGCATTAATGCTGTGGATCCCGGTGTTGTTCTAACAAATCTTCATCGCAATAGCGGCATGCAGGAAGATGCATATCAGAAATTTCTTAAACATAGTAAAACTACTCATCCAATTGGTCGTATTGGCAAACCGGAAGAAGTAGCTGAGCTGATTCTCTTCCTCGCTTCCGATCGTGCCGGCTGGATCACCGGCGGGAGTTTTAACATCGACGGCGGTAGAGCACAAACATGCGCGAGATAAGTTTAGAGATATGAATTTCGAGTTATGAGTTATTATGATGATAGCTTGAGATGGGTGAGTCTATTATAAAGAAGAAAACATTCGAATTTGCTCTGGAGAAAATAAAAATATTTAAACTCCTTCAGAAACAAAACGAATATGTTCTCTCAAAACAATTGCTGCGCTCCGGTACATCGATTGGTGCCAATGTTCGTGAGGCATTGAATGCTGAATCAACAGCCGATTTTATCCACAAATTTTCTATTGCTCAGAAAGAGTGTCATGAAACGCTCTATTGGTTAGAGCTCTTGATGGAGTCCGGCTTCGTTGACCGTACCATTCTGCAAATCGCCTCAACTGAAGCAGCCGAAATTTTGAAAATTATTAAAAGTATTATCATTACATCAAAATCAAAATTGTAACATAAAACTTTTAACTCCTAAGTAATAATTCATAACTAATAACTTTCGAGTGACAATAAATACAATTTTTAGAGGTTAATAATGAAGGTTAAAAAACAAAAAAATCTATCACTCTCTACCAAATCAATCCACGGTAAACATCTTTACGCGTTCAAAGGTCCGGTTACGTTTCCAATTTACCAGACAAGTGCATATCGTTTTGAAAATTCAAACGATGCAATCCGATATGCAAAAGGTGATCCGAATGTTTTCGTATACACTCGCTACCATAATCCATCGGTGAATGAGGTCGAAGATCGCATTGCGTTGATGGAAGATGGGGAAGCCGCCGCGCTGTTCTCGTCAGGTATGGCTGCAATCTCAACTACGATCCTATCGCTATGTAAAAGCGGTGATGAAATTGTCAGTACGCCGGCATTGTACGGTGGCACGTACCGTTTTTTCCGCGACACACTGCCAAAATATAATATCACAGTGAAGTATGTTGAACCCGATTCGTTAGAGGATTTGATGTATCTTCTCACCCCTAAAACGAAAATTGTTTACTTAGAAACACCGACAAATCCAACGCTCGGACTTGTTGACCTTGAGAAGCTTGTGAAGCTGACAAGAAAGGTGGAAAAAGAATTTAAAAAGAAGATTTCAATCGTAATCGACAACACTTTTGCAACAATTCTTAATCAGAAACCGTTTGACTTTGGAGTGGATGTTATCGTTGAAAGCTCAACAAAATACTTGGGCGGACATGCCGACCTGATGGGCGGTGTCGTTGTT
>CAYGZC010000011.1:0-22143 GCA_964354225.1 uncultured Chlorobiaceae bacterium
GCGGTGTATGAGTTGTATGGACTCACAGAAGAGGAAATCAAAATTGTGGAGGGGGAGATATAAATCAAGTTTGGCAAGAGAAAAAACAAGTTAGAAAAATCATAATCGATATGGAATCTTCAAATGAATAATTTATTTATCTTAATATTATGCTTGCTGCTTGTCTCATTCGCTTCATCTCAATCAACCGATTCTACATTCTCAACCAATATTCATAAAAAATATACGATAGAGAATTGCGTGAACGAATTTTCGATTGCGAAAATAGAATCGACCAAAGCCGGATATCAATATTGGTATGCCGATAAAAATTTAGCCGACGGAAAAACGTTGAAAATGAGCGTTGTAAAACCTCACTCAGCCACGCATCCACCTCACAAACACACAGAAGATGAGTTTTTCTTTATTCTTGAAGGAAAAGCTGAGATATTCTTTGACGGGAAGAAGAAAGATGTCGGGCAGAATACAAGTCTATACTGCCCATCCAATATCGAACACGGTATCCGTAACATTGGCGATACCGAACTGAAATATCTTGTCATCAAAAAATACGAAAATAAATAAATCATCCACTCACATTAAAATCATACCTGAAAAATGAAACCGTATTTCTTATTGATCAGACGAATACTTGTTCTCTCATTATTGTTTAGCTTCTTAGTTATTAATTCCGAGGCACAGAATGAAGTAAACGTCAAAAATGAACAGGTGATAGATACTTCAGGTTTTTCGGACAGCGCACATCACTGGTACGATATCTACGATGAAGATAAACTAATAAATTATTTATCTAACAGACCAAAGTATAAGATAACTGAAATTGAAAAGATTGCAGATAACATTCTACTATTTCAAAAAACAAACGGTGGTTGGGCCAAAAATTATGACATGCTCGCGATCTTAACCGAGGAACAAAAAGATACTATCAGTCGGGCAAAGAACCTTACGAATACCACATTCGATAATGGCGCAACACATTCTCAGGTTGAATATCTCGCAAAAGCCTACTCGCTTAAGAAGATCGAAAGATTTAAAGATGGTTGTTTGAAAGGTATAGACTTCATGCTCTCGGCACAATATTCCAATGGCGGACTGCCGCAGTATTACCCTGACACAAGCGGTTACAGAAAATATATTACGTTCAACGATGGTGCGATGATCGGCGTAATGAAAGTTCTTCAAAAGATTCTTACAAGAGAACCGCAATACTCTTTCGTTGATAGTGCTCGATATGGAAAAGTTAAAGAGGCATTTGAAAAAGGCATCAACTGTATACTAAAATGCCAGATAAAACAAGACGGAAAGCTTACTGCATGGGGTCAACAGCATGATAATATCGATTTTCACCAGCAGAATGCAAGGGCATTTGAACCGGCTGCATTATGTGGTGATGAAAGTGCTGACATAGTTTTACTCCTCATGAGTCTCGATCATCCGAGTCAGGAAATCATAGTAGCAATCCAAAGTGCAGTAAAATGGTTGCATGATTCGCGCATCTTCGGAATACGTGTCAAGACTATTAGTGCGCCAAAGAAAGTTTATAAATATTCTACATCCACAATCGATCGTGTAGTCGTTAAAGATCCGAACGCCCCGCCAATCTGGACAAGATTTTATGAATTAGGAACAAACAGACCGCTGTTTTGCAATAGGGATAAAATTCCTGTGTACACATTAGCTGAAGTCGACAGGGAAAGACGAAGCGGATACACATGGTACCACTACGAGCCGGAAAGAGTTTTTGAGGAGTATCCGATATGGCAGAAGAAGTGGGTAGATGGTAATAATGTACCGAAGTGATTTTTTAAATAATTATCAAAATACCCTTTTAAAAATAGGTATCAAACAACGCTCTCGATTCTATCTGGATTGATAGTGCTGTTCCATGCTGTGAAGGAGTTCCGCCCAAACGATGGCGGACAAGTGTACTCCTGCAATTCAAGCTGGAATTATTTAGGTCGGAAGGGGGAAGGCATTTAATAAACAAATGACTATTTAAGTATCACTTCAGAAATTCGCTGATGAAGAGAAGAGGCATTTAAAACAGCTTCATCACATGCGAAGTGTGGGATGGAGCTTGCTGAAGTAGATTATAAGGGAGTTAAGATCGATACATGCCTGGCTTGCAGCGGTGTATGGCTCGATGTCGGAGAACTTGACAGCATTATAAAGCTGGAAAAATAGCTGTCAATAAATTGTTTGGAATATTTAAGCGATAGCGAAAAGACGAATTGAAAATGAATGAAATGCATCACCGATAAAATAAACAATGTTGTTTAAATTGGCACAGAGGTTTACATTAAGCCCCAATCGTCGACTTCAATATGCAAACAGACGAAATCCCGAACCGAAACAGTTTGGGATTTTTTTACAATGTGAATTGGAATAATGAACATTACTCTATGATATCACCGTTTGAATCGTTTTGATTATCGTTCTGGTCGCGCTTTTCACGGTCTTGCTCGAAGTTGTTGAAGTTGAGTCGGAGACTCAGCATTACGACTGGAGATTCTCTTTTCATGTAACTATAACTGTAAAAATCGGAACCCTGTGATATGTTTTCCATTCTCGCCGTGCCAAAAAGATCTCTTACCTGCAAAGTTGCAGTAAGCAACCGATCTAAAAAATCGTGTTTAGCAGAAACATCAACCGAAAAGAAATCTTCCGTACGTCCCTGTGAAGAAACAGTCGGACTGTTGTAATTCAGGTTAAGCTGGAATTGTGTTGAACTGTTGATCTTGAAGACATTATTGAAGCGAGTGCGCCAGTTGAAACTTGTGCGTGTAAAAGGTCCATCGGGAAGAACACCAACAACTTTGTAACTGTACACGTTTGCCATTAGGTTCACATTCCAGAATTTTATCGGGTCGAAGATGAACATATATTCACTGCCGAGCGAGTAATCGTGCCCGATGTTATCCATTGACGTCAGCGTAACGTTGGGTTGATAGACCGATCTGATGCGTTCAATTTTATTATGAACAGTTCTGTAATAAACATCTGCGGAAATGGAGAGTTCTCCGATCAATGTCTGAATTCCCGCTTCATACGAATCGATGTATTGGGGTTTTAGGTTGGGATTCCCTTGACGTACATTATTTGCGTCAGTCCAGATGACGCACGGTTCAAGTTCCCAGCCATGCGGACGTTGGATTCTGCGTGTATAGCTTGCCATCGTTTGAGTTACCTCGCCGATTTTGTACGAGGTGTGTAGAGTTGGGAAGAAATCCCATCGATTGAAGGCATAGCGCTCATTTTGTTTATCCAGAATGATGGAACGGAACGTGTACTCAGTGCGCAATCCACCTTGAATGCCGACTCCGTAAAATTTATCAGAATAAATAGAATAAAGCGCCTGATCGCTGTTGCGGTACTTAACCGAATAGTCGTATTGGTATTGAGGATCAAAACTCAGTGTAACATCGTTAAACTGGAACAGATTGTTGTTTTCTTCAGATATTTCGGCCTCACCTTCATATCCTGCTTCGAACTTGCTATCCGCGGAGAAAGGCAACGTGTAATCAACCTTGCCTTCGAACTCGCGTGAAGGTCCGGAATTATCGATTCTTTCTCCATCTGTGATTTGACCGTCTATCGTTTTTTTCGTGATTGACGATTCATTATCCTTATCGTAACCAAAGTTGAATTCCGCTTTAATCTCGTGACCATCATTCTTGAAACGTTGAGTGTAAACAAGATTCGCCTCGGCAAAATCGCCTTTACGGTTGAAACTACCGTTGCTTGTGTATAATTGCTGAGTCGGATTATCAGTTGTCCATTCAAAATAATTTAGAAGTGAATTTTGTAAACCATTCCTTTGACCGAATCGACCGCCCAAGTTTAGAAATGCACTCTGGGTCAGATTAAATTCAATAGATCCGCGTACGCCTGATCCGTTCCTCTGTGATTGACTACTGCCGTTGGAGTTGAGGTAGCTTGTGTTTGTTCCAATGAAACGATTTTCCGAATTGCTGGTGCCGGGGAAATTTCTTTTATTGTAGTCGGCACCGAAAAATGCCGTGAACGATTCAGTCTTATATTGAAAAAGGAAATCACCGCCGTACTTCTTATTCAATCCGATATTTGTGTTCACAACACCGCTTAATCCAAGGTTTTGATTTTTCTTCATGATGATATTGATAATACCAGATGTTCCTTCAGGATCATATTTAGCAGACGGATTGGTGATAATCTCGATTTTTTCAAGCGAGGATGCAGGAATCTGTTGAAGCGCATCTTGTGCGGTCATAATTGTGGGTCTGCCATCAATAAGAACAGTGAAATTAGTGCTGCCGCGGAGGCTTATGTTTCCTTCAATATCAACCGTTACCGATGGAACATTTTGAAGTACATCTGCTGCCGTTCCCGAGACAACTGTTTGCATCTTACTGACATCGATAACTTTTTTATCAATCTGATAAGAGACGGGGGACCGGTCTCCTTGCACGACTACTTCTTTAAGTTGAAGTGGATCTGGTTCGATAAAAACCTTGCCAAGATCAATGGACGATGCCTCAAGGGTTATATCGATGTTTATCATTTTGCTTTTGAAGCCAAGAAAGCGAATATCAACAATATATTTACTCTGAGATAAACTAGGGATACTAAAAGTTCCATTTTTTTCGGATATAGTACCTGTTACGATGGAAGAATCTTTTATTGATCGGATAACAATGTTCGCATACTCGATAGGTGAATTCGAGGAACGGTCGAGAATGATTCCAGTGACCGCGGTACGACCGTTTCTATCGTTGTCATCATGTTGAGCGAGAAGAAGACCAGGTTGAATGAATAAGTTAAATAAAATAATTATTATCGATATTTTCATATAATCCTAAATGTTATGCATGCGGGAGAACAAATATGTAAAATTATTGTTATTTAGACAAAAAATGCTGATGTAAGTTTAAAATAATTATAAAGGATACTAATCTTGAACGGGAATAGAATCCGTATACTGTTAAGGAGTTCCGCCCAACCGCGAGAAAGCAGGCGGTCAGGAAGGATGGTCGATGACTCCCAGCGGGTCTATCGACCCGTAGAGCCGTAGACGACTCGTCGAGCGGAGAAATCAATTAATTGAAAATAGTGTTTTTCCAAAATTCATATACTGTTCCTTTGGTTAGTAACGTTACTAAAAGAACATATTTTCTTGGAATTATTTTCAAATCGAAAATGGTCTCTTTCTCCTGTATCATGTTAGACACTATATACTTATGAATTTAATTCGACTCAACAGTTAGACACTGCTGACAATTTATCTTGAATACTGCATCAAATACGTGATAATAAGGCGGATTATTATAGAGATGTCAATATTTCCTTTGATCTACAAGTAATGTGTTATATTTTTAGTCAAATTTATCTTTGATATTGATTTATATTTCATTATAATATTGCCGTGAATGCCCGAATTATTAATAATTTGTTTGTAATAATAATTAATCGTATCATTTTAAAAATGCTTTATTTTAATCAGAAGGGGGTTTTATGAAACATTTCTCCACAATTCTTACTATTCTATTTATTACATTTTTCATTAGTACAAATGTCTGGGGACAATTATTCGACGAGAATTTTGATTACGTCACAGGCACTTATCTAACTGCAAACGGTTGGACAGCACATAGTGGAAGCGGTTCACAACCAGTTCAAGTTACGTCGCCGGGATTAACTTACACAGGTTATCCAAATTCCAATGTCGGTGAAGCAACCACAGTGATTGGCGGAAGCGGTTCACGTGAAGATGTACATCGTACTTTCACATCTCAAAACTCGGGAAGTGTTTATGCATTTTTCATACTCGATGTTCATGCCGATACCGGTACAGCCGATTATTTCTTTCACCTCGGTCCCAGTCCAATCAGCACAATATTCCGCGGCAGAGTGTTCCTAAAAGACAGTGGTGGAAATTTTGCATTCGGATTAAGTAAGGGAAGCACGAGCAATGTAACATACACAGGATACAATTATTCACGAAATACAACTTATCTGGTTGGACTCAGATACACATTCAATACAGGCAGTACAACTGATGATGCCGTTAGCTTGTGGATCGATCCTCCACTAGATGGAACACAACCTGCTCCAAATCTAACGCAAACCGATGCCAGTATTACCGACGCTTCGAATATCGGTGCTGTGGCACTACGCCAGGGCGCCAACTATTACAATGTGACAGTTGATGGTATCAGAATCCAAACTACATGGCTACAACCGAATTTTTCTGTTACGCCCACAAGCTTAAATTACAGCGATTTGTTGGTCGGTTCGGTTTATACAGATAGTGTTACTGTAACGAACACAGGCTCTGTTCCATTAAATATAACATCGGTTGCTTCAGACAATCCGGAATTCAGTGTACTTCCGACAAGTGGTTCAGTGCCTGCATCTTCAAGTGCAAATTTTTATATAACATTTAGTCCTATAAGCGCAGGATTGAAAACCGGAAATATCGTTTTCAACCACAATGGTTCTACAATAACGGATACAGTGGCTGTAAGCGGCACCGGGCTTGCACCAATATTCTCAGTTTTGCCGGCAAGTCTCGATTTCAATAATTTATTTGTTGGATCGATTTATCAAGATACAGTTACTGTAACTAATACGGGTAATCAAACCTTAAATATAGCATTAGTGACATCTGATAATTCTGAATTTACGGTTTCTCCTTCAAGCGGGGCGATTCAAGCGACTGAGAGTGAAGATTTCTATATAACATTCAGTCCAACAAGCGCAGGATTTAAAACCGGTAATATCGTCTTCTCACATGATGCTCAAACTGCTACTGATACAGTAAGGGTGCAGGGAACAGGTATAGCTCCGGGATTCTCCGTAACTCCTACGGAATTGAATTTTGGTGATCTCTTTATAAATACAATTAAGATCGATACGGTAACAGTCTTCAATAACGGCTCGGCTGTGTTGAATATATCCTCCATAACATCCAATAATTCTGCATTCATTATTTCGCCTACAAGCGGTACAATTCCAGTATCAGAAAGCCGGAAGTTCGCGGTAACATTCTCACCGACAAGTATCGGTTTGAAGTTGGGTGAAATTATATTCATTCATGATGCTCAATCATCGCCTGATACAATAACTGTATCCGGTAACGGGATCGACTATATCACAATCGGTGCGGCGCGTTTGAGACCGAACGGCGATACAGTAACGATCCAGGGTATTATAACACGGGCTCTTGGGGCATTCACACGAATTCAAGATGCAACCGGCGGTTTCTCGGTCCGACAGGCATCAGGTCCATTTTACGATTCACTGGCCAGTGGTGGTATCAGACCTGGAGACTTAGTTAAGATGAGAGGTATTTTATCGGAATATGCCAGCCTTAAACAATTCAATCAAGCTGACATTCGAAGTTTCGAAAGGATCTCCCGCGATAATTCCCTGCCGACACCACAGCTCGTAACTCTATCCGAGATAGTTCTTCACGGAGAACAGTATGAAAGTGAATTAATAACGATAGTCGATATGAGCATCAATCCGGTAGGCGATGTTAACTTTGTGGCGGCAAAAACTTATCAGATCTCGGATCCGAGCGACTTGACGAATGCTGTGGCATTGCGAACACCGAATGCGACAGACAGTGATGTAGATGGAACAGCCATTCCTACGGGACCGTTTACATTCACGGGTGTTTTGGGTCAGTTTAGCTTTTCTGATCCTAATACAGGCTATCAGTTACTTCCAGTTCTGGTTACGGATATAGATTTCCAGGTCGAAGTCCGTGAAAGCGATCCTTTACCTACAGTTTTTGCTTTAAAAGGAAATTATCCTAACCCCTTCAATCCAAGCACAACAATTAACTATCAGCTTCCAACGCAAAGCCACGTCACACTGAAAGTGTTTGATGTGATTGGCAGGGAAGTCGCAACGCTCGTGAACGGAGTTGAAGAGCCGGGATATAAGTCGGTGAACTTTACTGCGAGCGGATTGGCAAGCGGTATATATTACTATCGCCTCTCCGCGGGAAATTTTGTGCAGACGATGAAACTCGTTTTGATGAAGTAGGTAATCAAGTACACCCTCCGGCTTCTTTCCAGGCGACGGTCTGGAAAGGAGTCGGAGGTCTTCCTAAAGTTTACCACCCCTAAGGTTCGGTTTTTTTTGATTCTTTCTCATCGAATCTCTATCTTATGATGGAGATAAACCTATGCCATATAATCTTGTTTCAGATTTCAAACCGAGCGGCGATCAGCCGCAGGCGATCAAAGAACTTATAGATGGAGTTCTTCGGGGAGACAAGTATCAAACTCTTCTTGGCGTTACGGGAAGCGGTAAAACATTTACTATCTCCAATGTAATCGCGCAAGCTAATAAACCCGTGCTTATAATGTCGCATAACAAAACGCTTGCGGCACAATTGTACGCTGAATTCAAACAGTTCTTTCCAAATAATAGAGTCGAATTCTTCATTTCTTATTATGATTATTATCAACCGGAGGCATATCTACCCGTAACGGATACATATATTCAGAAGGACTCGTTGGTCAATGAGGAAATAGATCGCTTACGATTGCGCGCAACCAGTTCGCTTCTAAGTGGTGACTCAAATGTTATTGTTGTCGCTTCAGTCAGTTGTATTTATGGGATTGGTGCACCGGATGAATGGCTTGACCAGATGGTCCAGATCAGGAAAGGTCAACGAATTGAGCGCAATGTTCTTTTGAGGAAGCTGCTTGATATTCATTACGTGAGAAATGATTTTGAATTTACAAGAGGAACATTCCGTGTTCGGGGTGATGTAGTTGAGATTATACCTGCCTATGAAAATGAGCAAGCGATCCGAATTCAATTCTTTGACGATGAAATTGAAAAAATAGCTTACATCCATCATCTCACGGGTGATTTTATTGCTAAGACCGACCATGAGGTTATCTACCCGGCAAAACATTTTATCACTACACAGCAGACGCTGGAGCGAGCTATAAAAGACATCGAGATAGAATTGGAAGAGCGTCTAGATTATTTTAGAAAAATAGGCAAGCTCCTTGAAGCGCAGCGGCTTACGCAGCGAACTCGTTTCGATATCGAGATGATGCGGGAGATTGGTTATTGCTTGGGAATTGAGAATTATTCCCGCCACATTGCCGGCAGACTGCCCGGTTCTCGCCCGTTTTGTTTGTTGGATTTTTTTCCGAAAGATTTTTTACTCGTTGTCGATGAATCGCATGTCTCTGTTCCTCAAATTGGCGGAATGTGGCATGGCGACCGTGCCCGTAAGACTACGCTGGTTGATTATGGCTTTCGCCTACCATCGGCTCTTGATAACCGTCCTCTTACGTTTGAAGAATGGGAAGTGATGGTCAATCAAATCATATTCGTAAGCGCAACGCCAGGACCGTATGAGCTAGAGAAATGCAAAGGCGTTGTGGTCGAACAGATTATTCGCCCAACAGGGCTTATCGATCCGGCGGTTGAAGTTCGTCCGGTGAAGAACCAGATTGATGATCTTATTCATGAAATTCGAGAATGTACAAAGCGCAAGGAACGCTGCCTTGTAACCACACTTACAAAACGTATGGCGGAAGATTTATCAAAATATCTCAGCGACATCAATATTAAAGTGAAATATATCCACTCCGAAATAGATGCACTGGAGCGAGTGGAAATTCTCCGCGATCTTCGGCTCGGTGATTTTGATGTTCTCGTTGGTGTGAACCTGCTGCGGGAAGGGTTGGATTTGCCAGAAGTTTCTCTTGTTGCCATTCTTGATGCAGACAAAGAAGGTTTCTTGCGGTCTGATCGCTCTCTTATTCAGACTGCGGGAAGGACTGCGCGCAATATAAATGGCAAAGTAATTCTCTATGCAGATATAGAAACCGGATCAATGAAACGGATGTTGGAAGAAACCCGCCGCCGTCGAGAAAAGCAAGTTGAATATAACAAAGAACATGGTATCACTCCAAAAACAATCTACAAATCCACAGAAGAAGTTCTTGCAGCTACCGCAGTTGCTGATGTGAAAGCTGCGCGCGATGCACGAAGGGAACGAGAGAAAGCACCTATGGTTGCCGAATCGATTTACAGGTACATGACGACTGAGCAGGGCCAAGATATGATAGAGGAATTGAGGGCGGAGATGCGCAAGGCGGCAAAAGATTTGGAGTTCGAGCGGGCAACTGAGCTGAGAGATGAAATCAGACGGTTAGAGAAAATGATAAAGTGAATTTTCTGCAGCAATATATCATCAACCCTATCCGTGATTTTATCTACCCACCAGTATGCTTCACCTGCAACCAACATCTTCGAGATCATGAAGTGCGCGTATGTTCAGTGTGCTGGAACAGCTTTACTTGTATCGATCCTTCTCATCCGACGTGGAACGAGATAAAGGGGAAGTTTGCAATAGAAAAAGTTGTTCAGGATATATTTTCCTGTTTCCTTTTCGAAAAGGATGGAAAGCTTCAGGATGTGATTCATCTCCTAAAATACCAGGGAATGAAATCGCTGGGAATTAAATTGGGAGATGAGATAGGGAGGAAGATAACCGCCGAACCGGAGTTTGTAGGGGCAGATTATCTAATTCCAATTCCTCTTCACAAACTAAAGAAACGAGAACGTGGATTCAATCAAAGTGAATACATTTGCAAAGGGATTTCGGCAATCACCAACATACCGACCCATATAGATATTATAGTCCGAAAAAAATATACACAATCGCAAACACAGCTTAATCTTCAAGAAAGAAATGAAAATGTTGGCGATGCCTTCGAAGTTAATCCAAGATACCAGCATCTCATTCCAGGTAAATCATTTATTCTTGTCGATGATGTTATAACCACTGGTTCAACTATTAACGCATGTGCGAAAGAGCTTACTGCTCATCGGGCTGATCGCATCATCGCTGCGTCCATCGCGTTAGCTGAATAGAACAAAGATGGAAACTGACAAAAATCCACAACAAATTCCGGTGTCGGACATTTTAAGACCCAAGCGAAATACAATCGTTAGCTTGGCATTTCTGATGTTACTTCCAATAATCTTGATTTACTGGAGGGTGTTCAAGTACCCCTTCATTCAAGATGATTGGTATATTAGATTCCATTCGTTCTCTTGGCAGATGGTGATTATATTCGAACCACCGACCTTAAGGATGATTTAGAAAGAAGTCCGATGAAATACCCTGAGATAGGGGATGACATAAAAAAGTAATTTGATTTTCGTGCCTTTTCTTGGTAAATTGACATAACTTCAAAAAAATTTCTTTCAATATTTATTGATTAACCACAATTTTCATACAAATGGAGATCATCAATGGCAATTAAAGTAGGCATTAACGGCTTCGGACGAATTGGTCGTCAGGTGCTGAGAGCAATTCGGGATAACTATCCAGAAACATTAGAGGTTGTTGCGTTCAACGATATTGGTGACCTTAAAACGATGGCACATCTTTTAAAATACGATTCGAACTACGGTCGATTCAATGGAACTGTTGAAGTTGGAGATGGAGCACTCATAATCGTTGGTAAGTCGGTTAAAGTTTTTAAAGAAACCGAACCTGATAAACTTCCGTGGAATAGTCTCGGAGTTGATATCGTAATCGAGAGCACGGGACTTTTCACGATCAAGAAAGATGGTGTGAACAAGAAGGGAAAAATAGTAAAAGGTGCAGAAAATCATATTACGAAAGGTGGGGCGAAGAAGGTCATAATCTCTGCGCCCGCAGAAGGCGAAGACTTAACAATCGTTATGGGTGTGAATGAGAAAAAATATGATCCCGCGAACCACCATGTCCTATCCAATGCATCCTGTACAACAAATTGCCTAGCCCCCGCAGTAAAGGTTGTACATGATAAATTCAAGATCGTTAAAGGATTGATGACGACAGTACACGCATATACAAACGATCAGAAAATTCTGGATTTGCCTCACAGCGATTTGCGCCGTGCTCGTGCTGCCGCCATGAGTATAATACCGACAACGACGGGGGCAGCAAAAGCTTTAGCGTTAGTTATTCCAGAACTTAAAGGCAAGTTCGATGGGTACGCCTTGCGCGTTCCAACATCAACCGTATCGGTTGTGGATTTTACCGTACAGGTTGAAGTACCATGTACGACGGACGAATTACGCCAGTCATTCCGTGATGCTGCCGCTGGTCCTATGAAAGGGATACTCGCCGCAGTTGATGAACCACTGGTAAGTATCGATTATAAAGGTGACCCGCATAGCTCATCTGTGGATTTGCCATTTACACTTGTACTCGGTAAAGAGAAAAGTGATTTTATCAAGGTTGTGACTTGGTATGATAATGAATGGGGCTATTCGGTTCGCACTGCTGATCTTGCTAATCTGATTGCATCTAAATTGTAAATGTAGCTGGATGGAAAAAAGATGAACAAAAAAACTGTCAAGGATATTGATCTCAAAGGTAAACGTGTGTTGATGCGTGTCGATTTTAATGTGCCGATGGATAAAGGTATCGTAATGGATGATAAACGAATACGCGCGGCACTGCCTACCATCCAGTATGTTCTCGATCAAGGTGCATCACTTATACTGATGAGCCATTTGGGAAGACCGAAAGGTATCGGATTTGAAGAAGAGTTTAGTATGAAACCTGTCGCTGATGCGCTGAGCAAATTGTTGAATAAACCGGTGAAGATTGCATCCGACTGCATAGGTGCTGATGTAGAAGCTATGGCAAAAGTATTAAAACCCGGTGATGTGTTGATGCTCGAAAACGTTCGTTTCCATAAACAGGAAGAAAAGAACGATCCTGAGTTTGCCAAGAAGCTCGCTTCACTTGGTGAAATTTATGTTAACGATGCTTTCGGTTCAGCACACCGCGCCCACGCCAGCACGGAAGGAGTTGCCAAATATCTTCCAGCCGTTTCGGGCTTCTTGATGGAACAGGAACTTGAGTATCTCAGTCGGGCAACACAAAATCCAGAAAGACCTTATGTCGCTATTCTCGGTGGTGTAAAGATCAGCGACAAGATTTCTGTTATAGAAAATCTTCTTGACAAGTGCGATAAGCTGATCATCGGTGGCGGCATGGCGAATACATTCCTCGCAGCAAAAGGATATAACATGGCAGAGAGTTTGGTAGAATCAAGCTCCATCAACACAGCAAGAACCATTATTGCAAAAGGTGATGCCAAAATTCACTTACCAGTTGATGGTGTGGTGGGCAGCAAAACCGATACGCACGCTCCGACGCAAATTGTCGATGTTGTGAAAATTCCGTCCGGCTGGAGTTTGATGGATATCGGTCCTAAAAGCATCGAGAAATTTAGCAAGGTACTAAAAGGTGCAAGACTCGTTGTATGGAATGGTCCAATGGGAGTATTTGAAGACCCCCGTTTCTCGGAAGGTACGTATGCCATCGCAAGATTGCTTGCGAATTGTGGAGCGACAACAATTATTGGCGGTGGTGATAGTGCCTCAGCAGTTAAGAAAGCCGGTGTAGCAAAACAGATGACGCATGTTTCTACCGGCGGCGGTGCATCCTTGGAATTCCTTGAGGGAAAAATCCTTCCGGGTGTTGCAGCGTTAGCCGACAAATGAAACTGAAATCGGTTTTCATACGGTTAAATAGTAAAAGGATTTTTTCTTAATGTCATATTATCAATATTCAAGCTCAAGTTATTATCGCCCGTCTTTTTTTGGTGGATTTAAGTTTTTTCCACCTGTCATCAAGGCACTGCTCATCAGCAATGTTGCGATATTTTTTCTTTCCAGCTTTTTTGGTTTATTCCGAATCAATGGATTGCCCCTTAGTACCATCATCGATATAATCTTTCCACTTTATCCCCTTGGCGATGGATTTCAATTCTGGCAGCTTTTCACGTACATGTTCATGCACGGTGGTTTAATGCACCTACTTTTTAATATGTTTGCTCTGTGGATGTTCGGAATGGAATTGGAAAATACATGGGGTTCTCGGAAGTTTTTATTCTATTATTTGCTATGCGGATTGGGTGCGGGATTATCGAATCTTTTTATAGGTCCATTGTTCAGTGCAGGAGGTCCAACAGTTGGGGCTTCAGGTGCAATCTATGGAGTTCTGATTGCATTCGGAATTATGTATCCCGATAGACCGATCTTCGTCTATTTTCTTTTACCCATTCGTGCCCGATATTTCGTGTTGTTGTATATTCTCATTGAGATTTATGCCGGTGTTACTGGAACACCCGATGGAGTTGCCCACTTTGCCCATTTAGGAGGTGCAGCGGTCGGATTAGTATATCTCTTGCTTGAGCGGCGAGGACTATCTTTTGATCGACTGTTTACCCGAAAAAAACTCCGGTACGTCAGTGGTGGGAAAGAATATGAATATGCAAATTCCGACCGATGGAATGTTAGTAATGCAAAATACTTTGATACCCATGATGGCGAAGACCGCATCAGCCAGGATCGCGTCGATGAGATTCTCGATAAGATCAGTCAGAATGGCTACCAAAGTTTATCAGAGGAAGAAAAAAAGATACTCTTCGAAGCTAGTAAGAAGTTGAATTGAATGATTGACGATTGAAGATTTATGAATTCCCCAAATAAATTCCCATTAAATAGTCAATCTCATCAAACTTATCGTGTTGGAATAAGAAGAAAAACCCGTCAGGTAAATGTTGGAGGTGTACTTGTGGGGGGTAACGCACCGATCTCCGTTCAGACAATGACGAAGACGAAGACATCTGATTTGAAAGCGACAGTTGATCAGATTAAACAGGCGGCTGATGCGGGCTGCGATATTATACGAGTGACGGTAAATGATAAAGAAGCATCGGATGCAATCGGTGAGATTGTTAGACAATCTCCGATACCGGTAGCTGCTGATATTCATTTCCATCATATCTTCGCCCTGAAAGCAATTGAAGCAAATGTAGCAAAGGTACGTTTAAATCCTGGCAACATCGGGTCGAAAGAACGGATTCGGGAGGTTCTTGATGCAGCGAAGAAAAAACATATTCCAATTCGTATTGGTGTAAATTCTGGCTCACTTGAAGAAGATATCCTAAAGAAGCATGGCTACCCGACAGCAGAAGCATTGTTCGAAAGCGCCATGAGGCATGTTGGGATTTGTGAAAAGTTCGGTTTTAAAGATATTGTAATCTCTGTGAAATCCACGGATGTGAAGTTGATGATTGAAGCATACAGGTTAATTGCGCAACGGACAGATATACCGCTTCACTTAGGAGTTACAGAAGCCGGTACAACAAAAATTGGAACGATAAAGTCAGCAGTTGGAATCGGAACGCTGTTAGCGGAAGGGATCGGGGACACGATTCGTGTTTCGCTGACCGATGATCCGGTGAAAGAAGTCGAGGTGGGAAAAGAAATCCTTCGTTCATTAAGTTTGGCAACTCGGAATGTTGAGTTGATTGCTTGTCCAACCTGCGGAAGGTTAGAAGTTGATCTCTTTAGCATCATGAAGGAACTTGAAGAAAAACTTTCCGGCATAAAGAAACCGATAAAAATTGCTGTCCTTGGCTGTGTAGTGAACGGTCCCGGTGAGGCAAGTGAAGCCGATATCGGGATTGCAGCAGGCAAGGGAGTTGCCATCCTTTACCGAAAGGGTGAGGTAATCAAAAAAGTGAAGGAGGATGAGATTGTTGCAACGATTCTAGAGGAAGTGGAAAAGTTCCGACCATAATTATTTTGACACAATAGATTTTATTCTGCGTATAAATTGTACATCATTTTTTCAAGTGATGCAGCCTAAAATCCTCACGATAAAACAATTTTTTGTTTAGACAAATTTCCTTATATTGCCTTCTATGAATCAGAAAGTTTTAAATATACTCTTCATCGGCGATATTGTTGGTAAACCGGGGCTTGACCTGACCGAAACTCTCATTAAAAGTTACCTCCAAAAATACGAGATCGATCTGTGCATTGCGAACGGCGAGAACCTTGTGGACGGTAAAGGTATCGATGAGCAAACGGCTGAAAAAGTTTTTAGTCTTGGCATTAATGTCCTCACAGGCGGCAATCATCTTTGGGATAACTGGCACACAAGGAAACTTCTGGCAACGAGTAAAGTAATTCTCCGTCCGTTGAATTATCCATCCGAGAACCCCGGTAATGGATTTGTAATTTACGATTTAGGTGAGAAAGGAAAAGTTGGGGTGCTGAATTTGCAGGGGCGCGTTTATATGCAGCCGATCGATTGCCCATTTAAAAAATCTGATTGGGCTGTAGAAAAAATTCAGGAGCAAACGAAAATCATTTTTGTTGATTTCCATGCTGAAGCGACTGCCGAGAAGGTGGCGTTGGGATGGCATCTCGATGGTCGAGTAACTGCTCTCGTCGGAACGCATACTCACATCCAAACTGCCGATGCACATATTTTACCTAAAGGTACAGCTTATATCACCGATGTTGGCATGACCGGTCCGTACGATTCAGTGATCGGTTTGAAAAAAGAAATTGCACTCCGGCGATTCGTGTACCAGACACCGTTCAAATATGAGCTTGCCTCGTTCGATGTAAGGTTGTGTGGAGTGTATGTACAAGCAGAGGTAGAAACCGGAAAAGCGTTGAAGATAGAAAGTTTTGTGTTCCCCAAATTTTAGTAAGATTTATTCCTCCGCACCTATGACAGCAACTCTAATTGATGGCAAAAAAATCGCTGAAGATATCAAGCGTGAAATCAAGTTAGAAACTGATAAACTCAAAGCTGAACGTGAAATAACACCCGGTTTGGCTTTCATCCTCGTAGGAGAAAATCCCGCATCACAATCGTATGTGAAGATGAAAGGGAAGGGATGCGAGGAAATGGGATTTTATTCCATCACTGAAAAAGTACCTGCCGAAACTTCCGAATCCAAAGTACTTCAACTTATTAATCAATTCAATCTGAATCCAAAAATACATGGAATACTCGTTCAGCTTCCGTTACCAAAATATATTGATGAGCAAAAAGTAATAGCTGCAGTTGATTATAGAAAAGATGTTGATGGATTCCATCCGATTAATATCGGGAGGATGGTAATTGGCTTACCGTGTTTGAAACCGTGCACACCAGTCGGAGTGCAGGAGCTTCTTCTTAGAAGCGGAAATGATCCAGCAGGTAAGCATGTTGTAGTTCTCGGTCGAAGCAACATCGTTGGTAAACCGGTTATGAACATTCTGCTTCAAAAACAAAAAGGCGCAAATGCTGTTGTTACCATTGCACATACAGGCGTTAAGGATATTTCATATTTCTCCAAGCAAGCAGATATTCTGATTGCTGCGATGGGAAAGCCCGAATGTATTACCGGAGATATGATTAAACCCGGTGCCATCGTAATCGATGTCGGTATCAACCGGGTTGACGATCCAACCGCAAAGAACGGTTATCGAATTGTTGGTGATGTTCATTTCGAATCAGCTTCGAAGGTCGCCAGTGCAATTACTCCTGTCCCCGGCGGTGTCGGTCCAATGACGATTGCAATGGTTTTAAGAAATACATTTTTTTGTGCTCAGAATAAAATATATACGTAACAGCATATTAATATATGCAGTTAGCTGCTTTGATGACATCCCTGATTCCTTAGACCGGCTGTTCTATCTATTTGTATCAATTGTATTTTTAAAGAGTTAATACATCTTTTCAATATAAATCATTTGTTTTTTATGAGTCAAATAGTTATCATATGTTAGCTTTTTGATTAATCAAATCAAAGCAGGTCCTCGTTCTTTTTCACCAATCGTTTAGTTGGATAATTAAGGGATATATTTTTAATATACCCATAATTTATTATTGGAGATAATCATTTAATATTCACGGTTGATCAAGTTATAAACTTCAATAAAGATTTTGGATATAGTTATCCCTAAATAACTTTTTTAAAATAACATGAGGAGATTCACCATGAAAATATTTTATAAATCTTTATCACTTTCTTTCTGTTGCTTGCTAATAATTTCAATACCTGCGATAGCCCAGGAGGATAACAAGGCAGAGGTCTATGCAGAACCAGCTACATTTCGGCAGATAGACACGAGCAAAGCAAAAACTGAAAATATTTTAGCTGACTATCTTTCCGCGACCGACAATGCTTCAGAGCAACGTATAGATATTTCCTGGCAGATTACACAAACTTGTTTTTGGGGATCTTCCATAAATATCTGGTTATACGAGAACGATAATTTAATTTTCACTGACAACTACCCCTGGAAGGCTTGGTTAGTTTTTTGGACTCAACCACCTATTGGGTTTTATAGAGCACCCGGTAAGTCATATACCTATAAATTAGTCATTCAACGGCCGACTTGCAATGATAATCCAACTTGGACAAATCAGGGATCAACCAAACCACTTCAACCACCGAAAAATCTTAGTGTAACGAATCACACTAACAGCGATAAATATATTAATATGAGTTGGGCAAATGGGAGTGAACTTACGAGTTATTATAAGATTTATGAAGATGGAGTTCAGATTGCCACAACGAGCTCAACAAATTATACTGTTAGCACTACTCCCGGCAATTCATCGAGTTGGGGTGTTGCAACATGTACGTATTCGTATGGTGGACACACTTCCACTCGCGCAGAAAGCACTAAGTCTACCTCACAATTCAAAAGGCCGGAAAATTTTTTCGCTTCGGAAGACACAACACTTGGATATGTAAGGTTAGGATGGACATGCGTTTCTGATTATGCCACACACTTTCAAATATATCGTGATGATATACTACTAAACACGGTACCTGTTTCTCAAAAATCCTATCTTGATTATTCTGCTGTTCCGGGACAAAGATATACATATAAAGTTAGATCTTATGCATCAGGACTTTATTCCGCGTACTCGGATTCAAAATTTGGTCGGGCTGTGTTTTTGGATGCATCAGATGGCTCTTATGATGGTAAGGTCTTTATTAACTGGACCGATTTTCCAGTCAACTTTGAGGATGACCTGTGGCTTTACCGCGACGGAGTTAAGTTAGACGGTGTCTATTCCAATCAGGTATATTTAAATGATGAATTGGTGAATCCCGGAAAAATTCATGAATACAAATTAGAAGTGCGCAAGAGTAACCAAGTGGTCTTGACCCTTACAAACTATGGCTTTACCCCTGCCAACGGTTCTGTAAAAGGTTTTGTAACAACACCCACCGGATCCGGCGGCGTAAAAAATGTTGAGATGCGGGCATACACGACCTCCGAAAGTTTAAGTAAAGCATTATTATTAGATGGTATAGATGATTACGTATCAACCCCACCTTTAAATCTCAATTCCAATACCGTTACTATGTCAGCTTGGATTAAACGTAATGGCGCGCAAAATGACTGGGCAGGAATTTTATTTAGCAGAGCTAATAGTACAATTGCCGGAATGAGTATTTTGAATACCGGTGAATTGCGATATAACTGGAATGCTGAAGCTTCAACATATGACTGGTCGCCGGGATTGATTGTACCGGACAATGAATGGACCTTCATAGCACTTGTTGTTGAACCGGATAAAGCAACAATTTATATGAATGACACGATGGCTGTGAATACACTTCCTCATAGTGTTGAAGAGTTTGATGGCAATTTTGAAATTGGTAGAGATGCAGCTTCTTCAGCACGATATTTTAATGGCTCGATTGATGAAGTTTGCATATGGAATACATTCCGAACAGCAGAACAAATCAATCTCGATAAACAACATATCTTGCGCGGCAATGAAACCGGCTTAATTGGCTACTGGCGCTTCAACAACGCATCAGGCACCTTAGCCGGCGACCTTGCTACAAACGGAGATCATCATGGTACATTATATGGGAATCCGGCTCGAGTTGAAGATTCTCCGAAAGTGTGGCACTATGGACTAACTTTAACAAATGGTTCGTACACCATCTCGAGAATTAATTGGGAAGAGAATGTTGATTTCACAATTAGACCGTATAAGAAAGGTCATGGTTTTAAGGGTTCGACATTCCAAGCGGATTCTCTGGTATTACCATTTACGCAGGATGAACATGCGTATCTTGCTATAAACTTTTTGGATACAACAGCGATTGAAGTTAGCGGATGGGTATATCTGGAATCGTGTCCTCTGCCGGGTGCGAATATTTTGGTGAATGGCAATTCTAGCGGTGAATACACAGATTCATCCGGTCATTATTCAGTAAGTGTCTCTGAAGCTGGGTACTATACTATCTCCGCTGAATTTTTGAACCACAAATTCACTCCTGCGGAGACTTTGATGAATGTCCAAGACCCGGTTACCAATCTAATCTTTATGGATACGACGAAGACAACTCTTAGCGGTAAAGTGGCAGGTGGCTGTGATAATTTCTTAGGTGTAGCTGATATCACTATTAAAAGTCTGATTTCGAATTGTTTCGAAACCACGATTCATACTGATAGCATTGGTTCTTATCAGATTGTTCTTCCGGCGCAAAAGTACGTTGTGCAATTAGCGCATATCGATCATCCTGATAGTCTAACGATCATTAATTATTTTACGGCAGATACGGTTGATATCTCTGAGTATGATACTACGCATAATTTTATTTACCATTCACCGCCCATCACCAAAATCAGTAATTTACCACCGACAGGTTGTGGCGTTTACGACGTACCGATAATGGAGCAGGAAAGAACATATGGCTTGAAGATTGACGTGACTGAAAAATATGGTGCTATCGAATGTCCGGTTAGCAGCGGCAAGGTTACATTGTACGATTATGTCGCTTACAGTAATCTGGACACAACAATCATTTTTGAAAACGGTAGTAAGTACTATCCGCTCATACCAGGTTATCCAAATATTACAGGTGGTGGCGCACATCCTTACCAAAAAATGCTTGTCCTTAAAACTGAAGTAGATAAATATACTTTGTATGATACATTATGGGTCTTTGTCCGTGGGCAGAAACACCGGGAATTTCAGTTCTCGACGGTATCACCTGAAATACCATTGATGATACTTCGTGATCCGCCTGGCGATCAGAGTTACAGTTATATTTCAACACAGACGAGTTCTAGCGTGAGTATAGGTTTTTCGTTTGAAACTGAAGTCGGTGTCGGTATTTTTTCAAAATTCAAAGTCGGTGGAGGTGGGGATGTACCCTTTGTCGGTTCCACAGGTGCCTGGGTCGGTGGCGAAGTAGAGGCAAAAGTTGGTTTACGCAATACCCTCGAAGGTACGCAGGAAATAAAGATATCAACCACCGAAATTCTTAAAACCTCCGATGACGATGTTATCACCGGTGCGGAGGGGGATGTCTATATGGGTGCGGCACTAAACATGGTGTATGCTAAAACTGATATTATTGATTATGATACAAGTAGCTGTACTGTTGTAATTGATACAGGAATAGTATGGAACGGAAACGGTTTCAAAACAACATACTTGTATACTGAAAGCTATATACGTGAAAGTGTAATGCCAGGTTTACAAAGTTTAGCTGATATACTTAATAGTTCCGGTGTAAAAATCAAGCAGGATTCGGCAAAGGTATTGCTCAATCAAATCGACGTATGGCAGCAGGTTCTAAATTATAATGCTGATTTAAAAAATAACGCGATACCAATACCAGAGTTTCCAAGTAATGTTTCTTTTTCAGCCGGTACAAATCTAAGTGAAGAAGCGACTATAACATCAACTTCTACCTTATCGATCGGCTTGAACTTATTCATAGATACAGAGGTAGCATTAAGTATCGGAGCTAAAGCAGGTGATTTCAATGAAGCAGAGGCAGGCGTGAAGATATTCGCCAAACTCGATGTTGGTATTTCGGGAAGCACTACTTATGAAGTCACAAATACAATCGGTTTTGAATTGGCTGATGATGATGCGTCTCCTCCGGGCGATGGATTTACCGTTGATATTCTTGGCGATCCGGTATACGGAACACCGGTATTCAAATTGCTTAGCGGTGCGAGTAGTTGCCCATGGGAACATCCGACTCTTCCGCGAGAAGGCGTGGGTTTATCTATGAATACTTATCTACAAAATAATGTACCACCGGAGATGCCGGCATCATTCGACCTCTATCTTTACAATCTAACTCAAAATAATGAAACACGTACTTATTTATTGTCATTAGTACAAGGCAGCAATCCCGATGGAGCGATTATACAGGTGGGAGGTGCAGTGCTTGGTGATGATCAACTGCCATTTTCAATGCCGCCCAATAGCGCAGATCCTCAACGGGCAACGTTACGCGTAATGCGAGAGGTCGGCAGTGTATATGATTA
>CAYGZC010000012.1:0-11440 GCA_964354225.1 uncultured Chlorobiaceae bacterium
GAATAAAAATCTGTAACAACTTCCTCACTCTCTTTGAAAAGTCGGCCATCTGGTCCGAGTTTCAAAATATCTATAGCATAACGATTGGTTAAGTGCCCATTGGTTATAGCGCTGGCACCGGCATGACCTGCTAGCCACGTCCCCCGAACCGGTAGATCAAGCATCACACAATCTGATTCTGCCGGAAATGGCAGTGACTCAAGAATAAGAGGAAAAAAATACGCTGCACCTGCGATGCAAATAATGACCGTAAAGAAAAAGGCAAAACGTCTAAATTTGGAGCTCGCCAGAAATTTTTCTGAAATTGAATAGCACAGAAAAATCTCCAAAGCTGCCCAAGCACTGAAAATGATACAAAAAGAAGTCTTTGCATAAACTGCAATTACTGCTGCAGGTGGCATAACCACAAAGAAAAAGTAAATAAGACCTGGAGCCATGAACAGCAGTGAAATAGCCATAGCTATTTTGCCTATTCTGTTTAACACTCCGACTTTTTTATTCCAAACAGGAATCCTATTTTTTTTCTTAAAGTAGATATTTCTAATTCGCACAATAATGAATGTCAGAAATACCGCACTAACGGCGGAGAGTAAAGTAGTTAAGATTATTTCAAATTGTTTAAACATAATTTCATTCTTCGAAAATTTATTTTGGTTTTCCTTATATAATTATTTTCTATTCCTTCGGTCTCAACTCTTCAATGAATGAAGCATCCACCCAGTAGGGTATAAATTTACCCCCCACATTGTGCACGAAAAATAAATACCTTCCATCGTGTGTTACTATCGGGCAATGACCAATTGATCCGATTATTTCCGTAATACTTTTACCATTAGCCCAACTGCCATCATTTTTTCTGAATAAAATCTGTAATCCGTTAATTGGAGTCGAGATTATTAAATAGCTGCCATCAGGTGCGATAAAGGGTGAATGCGCATCTACATCTTTCAGGATCTCCATTATTTTCGGTTCAGTATAGGACCCATTCTCAAATTCAGAATAATATATCCTGGAAATTACTCCACCATTCTGCCTCGCTCCAAAATATAGATTTCCTTTATTGTCAACCGATGCCTGCCAGTGGATACCGGGAACAGAATTAACAATATCAGGTAAAGGATATGGCTCAGACCATCCTGTTGACGTTTTGTCCATTACATAAATTAACTCTTTCATCGGCTGACCCTGAACCTGTTGCATGGCAAGAAAATAAAATTTCTTTCCATCGGTGGAAATAAATGGAGCATCGTTAAAGTTCATGTTCTTCAAAGTATCGGGGCTAATCCATTTGCCATCAATCTTTTTTGAATACAGGAAACTCATTGGCATCATCGATTTTCCATACAGTTCACTTCCATCGGGAGTAAAAGCAACCGAGCTGTGATAATTGGCTTGAGCTGATAATATTCCCGGAGCAAATGGTTCAGCTTTTTTACTAGGTTTAGGTTGACCCAAATAATCACCGGTAAGAACCGGAAACTTCTGTGGGCTCTTGTCGGCACCGAGTGAATCGAGATAACCTAATATCTCAGTTGAATTAGCTTCACTTGCCAGATTATAGGTTGACTTGCCTGCTATAGTCCTTTCATTCATATCTAATCCTTTTTGAATGAGCAGTTCGACAACTGCTTTATTCCCATTATTAGCGGCAGTATGAAGGGGTGTCCAACCATAAATATTTGTTTTATTTAAAGGCACACCAAGATCCATTAACTTGTTAATTAATTCAATTGAATTACTTTCTGCAGCAAAGTGAATTAAATTACTTTTTGTTTCACTTTCAACCATGGGATTTAATCCCATCTGCAAACACTTGTCTAAATACTTTATACTTCCGATTCTTATGGAGGCAAAAAGTTTGTCTTTGCCTTCCGGCGTATTTATATCTGGGATGGTAACCCCTTTGTCAAGTAAATACTCAGCGACATCTTTTTTCCCTCGCCATAATGTTTCATCAAGAGCCGACCAGCCATTTCTTGATTTGTAGTTAACATCTGCCCCAATTTCCACCAGCAGTTTTGCAACTTTAATTCCTGCATACATTAAGGGAGTATAGAAATTCCCGTTGATAGCTTCAATATCTGAGCCCTTCTCAATTAGATATTTGGCTATCTCTTCATTATCTAATGAGGCGGCAACATGCAACGGAGTTGACTGCCTTGCATTTTTCGCCTTCAGTAACTGAGGTTCTTTCTCAAATAGCTCTTTTACTTTGGCAAGATCTCCTTTTATTACTGCATCAAAAATGGTCTGTGTTTGTATTCTTGCTGCTGCAAACAGAAGAACTGTTATTACTAAAATTGATTTTAATGTTTTCATTTTGATTTCTCCTTTGGTTTAATTATTTCGCTCTTAAATCTTCGATCGCCTTTTTCGCATTATCATTGTTTGGATTGAGTTCGAGCGATTTTTCATAATTCTTGATAGCTAAATCTTTTTCGCCGCTTTTCATATATGCTTCAGCCAGGCAAACATAACTATTTGCCGATTCTGGGAACAGCATCACCTCAACCTTGAAAATTTCAATCGCCCATTTAAAAGATTCTTGATAAATCATTCCATATCCCAAACGTTCTAACTTTAACCAGTTTATATGCCGCGTCGGTTTCCCAGAATGCATCCGGATTATCAAGAATTTTATCAGGATGTAGCAAAATAGTTTCGAGCGAGGAAACTTTCAGAGACACATCCCATTTTTGCCGATCAGTCTCCCACTCCTTAGCTGTTTGAGCATGTAGAGGGACAACGGACAATATCAGAAAAAAACCGATTGCAAATTTATAATCCACTTTCATTGAAATCCTTTCCATGGCATGCCATTTGGATGTCAACATGCAATTAACTTCGTTCTATTATTCCTGCGGTCTTAACTCTTCAATAATTTTGAAGAAAGCCAGTATATATCAACATTCCCATTTAATGGATTTATAATTATCCTTCACTTTATTTTTTTAACTTTTCACCAAGTATTTCAAGGGCATATATGACTTCAGCATCAGGGTCGAAATTAAATGCCAGAAACTTTTGATAAGTTAAAGGATAATCAGGCATTAAGCATTTGCCTTTTATAGGATCATCCGGGAATGTTATGTTTTGCTTAAATGAAACATAGCCTTTTAGTCCTGAATTTTTAAGTTGGAAAAATATGGCATCACCAAAATTATTACCAGGTTGGGCTGAGGCTGTTCCTATTA
Organism: uncultured Chlorobiaceae bacterium; assembly: GCA_964354225.1. Taxonomy (GTDB): domain Bacteria; phylum Bacteroidota; class Ignavibacteria; order UBA10030; family SZUA-254; genus CAYGZC01. The sequence goes on from CAYGZC010000012.1 coordinate 3,195, forward strand.
CTTTAGCTCCTTTTTCATTTAAATAAGTTAGAAGATTAAATCCGGAACTTGTTGTAAAAGGATTGCATAAGACAATAATATTTTTAAGTTGAATTTGAGGAATATCAAATTTTTTGGTCTGAAAAACAGTATAAAATGTTGGGGAAAACTTTAAGTAATTATAAAGTTCCAAAGTATCTTTTATCTTATTAAAATAAGTTTCTTCCTCCCTGAAATTGTAATCATCTTTTGTCAACTTAATTTCGCGATCTTTATTGATTAGAGACAGCGAATCAGTTGAATAATTTTGAAAATAGAGATCTGAATACTTAGTGATTTGGTAGCCCTGATTTGTATTTAACAAACCTGCCTTCCCGAATAGAAAATAAATAAGCATTTCATTCATTATACTATTACCTCCAGTATTATCCCTTAAATCAACTATTAGGTTTTTAGTTTTATTCTTTTTCAAATCTTGAATCAATGAAACAAATGTTTCGGTTACCGATGGAATACCTTTTAATAATTCATCTCTGTTGGTCGGTGGTTCTGTATTATTAAAATGTTTATATGCAATACTAGAATATTGAGTTGCTGCTTCAAATCCTTTTGAAAACCATCCCTCGCTTGCCTCACGATACCTTTCCATATTTGTAATAATAAGCAATGCATTTTGCTTTGAATCATCAAGGAAATCATATACAACATCTGATTTTTCAGTTGATGGTTTTATAACTTTTGATGAATACGCAATTGGTTCTCCCTGATTAGAATAAGGAATCTTAAAATCTTTGCTTATTATGGTTCCTGAATTTGATTTAAATTCTGCTGTTATTTTCTCATCTCTAGACCATTCAGGTATCAAATTTTTAATTCCATTAATTGTTTTTAAACTAATAGAAAGAAATACTAACTCTCCTGGTTTATTCTCTATTCCTCTCAAACGGGTTTGACGATCAAGCAATGAATTTAGTGTAATTGAATTTACTGATATTAGTTTAGAACCTAGCAAATCCTTGTAATCAGCTGATGGAACCTCAACTACTATTAGGTCAGAGTCAATTATTTTAAATTTCAATGGAATTCCAGGACCATTCTGACCAGGTTTTTCAGGGTTAATTAAACCGGTATGCATAGTGTGCATTTTGGCGATAAATGGTACTAATAGATTATAGTATTCCTTATTTGTCATTCCGTTTTCAGGGATTATGGAAAGAATCTGTTGAAAATTTCTGTGAAAAGCTATTTTCCCACCAAAATTAATATAAGGATCAGGATGGCTCTCCTCTAGAACTTTAATAAGCTGCCTTGTATCCTCTATCAAAAGTGCTTTGGATATAACATTTTGAGATACTTGTGCATTCACTGAATTATTGTATGTAAATGCGATAATCATAATTAAAAGAATAATTGTTTTTTTCATAATGTTAATTTTAAATTATTAAATAAAACCATTATTATATTACTTCATGTGTATTTTAAATTCCTAAAATATACTACTCATTCGGCCTTAACTCTTCAATTACTTTGATCTCCACCCACCAGATATCATCATTAAAATGAAAGAACAGGTATTTGCCATCGGGTGAAATAGTTGCCCCACCAGCCATCACATCAAAACCATGCTTGGTTAGATCTATTGCATCTCCCCAAGTTCCATCCGTTTTTTTGAATGAAACAAACAGATGACTTCCACCATCGATATCAAAAAGAATATAATTGCCATCGGGTGATATACAAGGATGGGCAGGTTCTTCAAAACCTGGAACAATTTTTAATTTTTCATATTTAGTAAATTTCCCATTTTCAAGTTTTACTTTTACCAGATATGTTTTCCCATTAATATTCCGCGATGACATATCGGTTGTGTAAAGATTCCCATTTCTGTCAGAAGAGGTAAACATTCCTGGACCTGCGTAATGTGGTTCCGACCAGCCATTGGCTGTCTTTTCTGCATACCATATCCGACCTACACGACCCGGCATAAATTCTGGATCCCCCGCCGGATCAGGACGCCACCACCCAAAATATAAAGTCTTATTATCAAGTGTAACATGAGGAGTGCCAGCGTTATACCCTTTTGTAAATTCAACCACAACTGGAGCCGTCCATTTTCCATTTTCAACTCTGCTAACATAAATATTGAGTATTGGTTTTTCTGAGATTACGGTTACTCTATAGAAATAGAATTCTTTCCCGTCTGGCGAGAAACTCGATGACCATTCCGTAGTTTTCGGAATACAGACTATTCCTGGAGCAAAAATTTTAGGTTTCATTCCGGGAGGAGTTTGACCCAGATAAGGTCCTTTTAAAACCGGAAAATCTTTGGGGGTGGTTTGGCAAAAAATATACGTACTAGAAGTTAACACAAAAGCTATTACAAAAATTGTCTTTAATGATTTCATTTTTCTAAGTCCGTATGTTATTGTTTTTTGTTATTTCTTTGTATCGCCTATTCGATTATATCCGATCATATTCCATTAAATAATTATTTCCCCAATGATTTTTCTGCTGCAGCGACCAGGGGCCGTTCCCAGGGGAAATTGGGTTTTAGTGTCGCTAATTTTTCATAGAGAGGTTTAGCCTTTTCCGGTTGCTTCTTAATAGTCTCATAAAACCTTGCCAGATAATACAAGGTGTTGATATCGTCGGGAAAAGCAGCGTGACCAAATTCTAGCAATGCGAATGCTTCATCCAACTTTTCACTTTGGTTAAAATTCCTGAAAGCGAGTTGATATTCCTGAATACTTAGATATACACCATCACGATTATTCTTCTGTGATTTCTCCAATTGGGCAACAGCACTCTGAATTCCTTCAGCGCTGCAAGTAGCAACAAACTGGTCGATGAGTGAGATCTTCATTTCATTTAAACTTCCACTAGCTTCTTTGCGGAAATGTCCACCGACTTTCAGTATATCCATGGCGAATTCAAGCACCTTGTCATTACTGGCTGCGATATCTTCTTTAGTGTTTATTTTGCGAATGTTAGGTGGAACGCCCATTCCTTCCCAACAAAAATCATTCTGGTCAACTACATAGCTCCAGGGCATTGATAGTGTCCATCCGTTAATAAGTTTTTCCGGGTAGTATGTAGCAAAACAACCACCCGTGTTCTCTCCAATAGATGTTACGTTCGGGAGAACACGCATTGCGAGTGCGAAGGCATCTGAACCTGACTCTGAGTAAACGTTCTGAAGAAGAATGACAGGTCTTGTATATTGAATCGGTCCGAGTGGTTCAACATAATGATATGTGGTGCTTGTGTAAGTTTTACTTTGATCTATGCGGTTGATATTTTTTTCGTAAAGTCTTTTCCTATCCGCAAATCGGCTACCGAGCGCAGCTACTCCAAAACCGTTTCCACCCGGATTTCCCCTTATATCTATTACCATTCCTTTTGCTTTCGCTAACTCTCCAATAATGTTATCTATATATTTTTCTATAATCTCTTTATTAGGAAATCGTCGTATGCGCATATAAGCGAATTCATCTGTTAACCACCCGTAGAAAAACATGCTATCGGGGCTTGCCTTATAACTCTTATTTAGGTACTTGTCGTTTACCAATTTCCAACTGAAATCCTCCATTTTTGGATTCACTTTAACTAATGAACAGAATCTCTTTGTTCCGGCTTCCAGATTAATATGTCCATCATTAAAATGTTCCAGCATATTGCTGAGAGTATTGAAGAGCTCTTCTTCTGTTGATGTCGGAGAAATTTTAGCACTGTACACTTTATGAAGTGCATTCCAGTCGATGCCTCGTTGTTCGAAATAGGGATAATTGGCGTTGAGAAGATTCCATACCTGCTCAAATATATCGACAGGATTGATACTGTCTTTTTGTGCCTGCGTATTCGAGAGTTGGATATTTCCCGCACCTCTGTTGTTGTTTATTGCCAGACAATGCCACATGCTAAATGAAAATAACAAGGCAAGTATCAGACCTGTTTTACGGAATGTTCTTTTTTCCATGGCTTCTTCTCCTATAATTAATTTTTATAATATTGCAGTAATTAACAAGCAATATAATTTTGTCTTACGCATAAAGATCTCACACTTCACTAGTTTTTAGTTAAGGTTTTATTCATTTCAGAAATTTATCTGAGGTTTTATTTATTAGTTTTTTGATTTGAATCGGTAATACCGTCGCTGTACATCCCGACAAATTCTATTACTTTCCCCGAGCTATCACGATTAAACTTTGCTCTAAAAGTATCCAACCCCTCCAGAGCGAATGTATCGTCTCCCATTGGGATTAATTTATACTTTGGTCGACCTTCTCGCTGGTAAAAAAGGAATCCTTTATCAAACGTTACTTTTCTCGGTCCGTATTCGCCGACGTAAGTTTGTAATGTCCCATCATCGATTGTCACCGGATTTCTTTCAACTTCGAGCCCTTTAATTCCCCATGCGAGTTGCTTTTTCTTACTTTCATCTGCTTCTTTTTCCATTAGCCTTTTTAAAGCTTCGGTTCGTGCAACAATTAGAGCTTGGTCTGCTGGCACTTTTATATCTGGTTCAACCCCGGTTCCTTCCCAGTTGGTTTTTGTTATTGGATTAACAGCCCTACCAAATGGAACCGTCACTAGAACGGGTAATTTTTCAAACGTATGCGCCTCAACGGGATGAGCACCGCCGCCCGTGGTTTCGCCTATGATAGTTCCCCGTTTGAGATTTTTAATATTGTATGTGAATTCTTCAGCACCAGAGAAAGTAAAACTACTCGTTAGCACATAAGCAGGAACATTAAGTAATTTCTTACCAACAACATGTCCCTGTGTCCAGAATTGCTCTGTCTCGTCTGTCTTACGGATGTAGAAGCTGTTAAGATGCACCGGCTCATCGAAGAGATAGCTACTGATGAGTTGAATCATCGATGGACTGCCACCGCCATTCTGTCTTAAATCGAAAATGATCGCATCGACATGAGCCAAGAAATTCATAGCAGCTATCGCTGTCGCACTCGCATCCTCGAAACTTGTCTCGGCGAAATAGCGAAAGTCAATGTAGCCAATGTTGCCCGGTAATACTTCAACTTTCTTAAATCCAAAGTTATCGTTATGGAGCCGTTCTAATTGTTGCTTTCGCTCCTCATCGGCCGAGGGTTTAGCCGGGCTGTTAGGATCTCGCGGAGGTAGTGGTCTAACACGCAAGTGTTTATCATGACTTACTGATTGTAAATCGGTTGTTAATTGATCTGTAAATTCTATAAGGTTGGTAATATTTTTATATTTACCATCCTCAATATTTTTCCGAAGCAGCTTCTCCATATTTTTTGCCACATCTGGAAAGACATAGACTTCATTAAGAGTTAAACCGACAGAGTCGATGATCGCTCTTTGGATTTTACTATCGATAGGGGGTTGCTGTGCTCTTGTCTCTTGCCCGGGTGACGATAATGGGATCAAGAGCAGAAAGGCTGCAATAAGAATGAAAGTATTCAGCAGATTGTGATTTTTGTTGATAACATTTGTTTGCATTATTAATTCCTTTCAACAGAATAATTTGTTTTTATTTTTTAAAAAGTGTTTTTAGGTTTGTTAAATCTAATTTCATCACGATGGTAGATCGTTCGTAATTTTTCTTGATGAATGGGATTGTGGTTGTTTTTGTAAATCCTAACTTGCCATAAAGGTGATTTGCTGCTTTGAGTTTTGAACTCGTTTGCAGGTAAAGTTCTGAGGCACCTAATATCTTTGCTTTATTTATAATTGCAATAATCAGTTTTCTTCCTATACCGCGCCCTCGATATTTTCTGGTAACTGCCATTTTCACTAATTCGAAGGTACTACCGCGGTGTTTGATTAAAGCACATGTTCCCACAATGTCTCCATCAAGGGAAGCGAAAAGAACTGCACCACCAGTTTTAACAATTTTTGTGTTAGGATCGGAAAGCATTCTCTCATCGACTTTCTCCACTGTAAAACTTTCTTCCAGCCATTCGTAATTCAGCGACTTGAAATGTTTTTTCATAGACGGGCTATATTCGCATATTTCAATGTCACCGGGTAGCGAGCCTTTTAGTTGTAACCAAACTTTTTCGTACATATTTCGCTCGTCTAACTGTTGCTCAATTTTTTCCAATCCGCCAAGCACATCACATTTAGTTGCATCAAGAATTTCTTTCGTTGCTTTGCGTACTTCTTCCCACACAGGTAACAGCTGTCGAGCTGTTTCTTTTCCTTTTGTAGTTAGTGAAATCAATTGCTGCCGTTTATCATCTTTCCCTTTCGACCATGTGACGAGTTTTTTCTCAGCCATTTCTCTTGCGAGTTGTTTGACGGCGGTATGGCTAATACACAGCGAGTCGGCTAATCCTGTAACTGTTATTGGAGAATACCGATTCAAACCATAGAAAATTGAAAACCACCGAGCTTCAAAATCAATGTTGAGTTTGTGATAGAGAAGGGTAACATCTTTAGCGAGCCGTTCACCGAGTCTTCTTAAGCGGCTTGCAAATGCCATTTCTCCGAGGTCTGATATGATATCCATGCAATTATCCTTTCTTCCACAACTTACGAAATATTATGAAAGAGGTTTCATAAATATTTGTATGGACAAAACGTAAAGGCGGTAAAATTTGGGAGATTTCGGATAAAAAAGTCTAATTGCTTACTTGTAAGAAAAGAAGAGTTTTCTCTGTAAAAGAAGAGTTTTCTCTGTATTAGACGAAAGAGGTTGGAAAATGGTTGATTGCTACTAAACGGAGAAGAGATTAAATAAAAGAAAATGATAACAACAAAAAAATGATTTTAAGGGGTATTAAACCAGTAAGAGCAATAGGAAGTACTGTGAGTTAAACAGAAACTATTGCGCCTTCACAGTAAAATCGTTCTCCAATCCCTTAGGTGTATTATCACATGTGTGTATTTCGTAAATAATTTTTCATTTCTAAAGGAGATCGATTCGATTGCGGATTACTGTGCCGATCATATTATCAACCATTGATTGCCACTGTTAAATAAGGTATTAGTGCCTTTCTATGTGACACCGTGGTTCATTATTTCACAAACACCGGCTGTGTAATTGCAAAATCGCCTGATGAGCAAAGAACTTTTGCCCTTACATAACCTTCATCGCCCGAGAATGTATATGATGGTTTCAGGTTGTAATCTTCCTTCAATACTTTTCCGTTCCTACCAATGAATAACGTTGTAAACATTGCATCACCAAACGGCTGAATATCAATCGAATACTCTTTATTTGTTATCTTGATGTCGTTTAATGTAACACCGACGCTTGCATAGAAATCTCCTTTTTCAAGAGAGGCAATTATCGTTTCTGCTGTCAGCTCGTTCGCTCTTACCATAATCCAGCCACGGCCCGGCGGGGATTTATCAGCAGAAAATTCACCAATGTAATCATGTGTATCATCTGAAATCACTCCATAGATAAGCTTCCCGCTTGAGAGAACTTTGTCCCATATTTCCTCCATTCCGGGATAACCGCCTGCAGAATAATTATTGTTTTCCGTGCTGATATTATAAATCTCCACGAGTTTTACATTCTTCACTTGTGACAGCGTAGTATCGTTAAAAGAATATCTCCAATTTGGATGGTTGATTTGTGCAATACCGCCTGCCGCGTTAATTGCATCGATATCATTCTGAAGTGTCTCAAGAATGGTTTTGCCGTGTTGTTCTTTCACCAGATTTTTTATTCCCATTGCGATAAGATGCACCGGCTTATTTTCTGCTCGATCAGTTACTTCTTCACCCGGAATAAGTGTGAAGTCATCATTCTTATCTGTATCAAGGTATTTGATATCGTTGAGATAACTATGATCTGAGAGAACAAGAAAGTTGTAGTTATGATCAAGATACCATCTGACAACTCGCCGGGGTGTTTCATTGCCATCGGAGTTGGTTGTATGAGTGTGGGTATTCCCCTTGTACCAGTGAACTTCCTGACAATATGCCGAAGTTGTTGTAATGATTGATATGATTGTAAAGATTGAAATAATTAATTTCATTGCTGTCCTTTCAAAAAAATTTGTTAGCAACTTGGAAATACTTTTTACCTTTTATTTTTGACTTATGCATTTAATTAGCACTACGCCATGATAAGGCACCTCAGACTCAAATTGATTCCCGAAGACACCAATGTCTTTTTGCCGCCAGACATCTCTCACTTTAAACTTACCGTTGATGCCGATGTCGGTTCCTTTTAATATTATCTTTGATGATTTCTTTTCACCCCAACTGAAGTAACTTGCGGGTTCTTTTTTATCACTTATATCAGGATAGAAAAGTCCGACAGCTTT
>CAYGZC010000013.1:0-11425 GCA_964354225.1 uncultured Chlorobiaceae bacterium
GAGCCGCGTGTCCGAGTGCTGGAGAAAAAGAACATCATGGCGAGGACTTTATCGCGCAAAACTGCATGTGATTCATTCAACGCGCGTTTGCGCTTTAAATCGAACGCGACGTCGAGTACTGTTTCAACTTCTTCTTTGCTGAAATCAAGATCACCAATTAGATCACGATCGTGCAGAAAAGTTTGCATTATAATTATCTCCTGTTAAATTTGGTTATTGAGTAGTTAGTAAGTTAGGTGGTTTGCCTGACTGGCAAACCATTTAACAGGCTAACAAAAATTTTGAAATTATTCGACAGCACCCAAAACGAGCGAGAGCAGTCCCATTTTCAGGACGACGCCGTAGAAAGCTTCCTGCCAATAGCGCGACCAGCGAGTAATGTCGACATCCGGTGGAATTTCATCCATGCGCGGGAGCGAGTGGAGTAGCACCATATCACTCTTGGCTTTGGAAATCAACAGCTCACGCGTGATCTTGAAATTCGCTGGCGTGAGTGGTTTATCCTTGCTTACCTCTTGGCGTGCCTGAGTGTAATCGGCTTGAATCACCGGCTCAACCAAAACTACATCGGCATTCGCGATCGCTTGTTCGACATGCTCGGCTTCGCTAAAGTTGAGGCCGTACTTTCTGAAATCCGTTTTGTATTCTTCCGGCATTCTCATGTCAGGCGAGTTGGGAAACAGTGCATTGGGTGGTGGTCCGACAAAGGTGACCGGGCAATCGAATTGCGTCAGGGCATAGCCAAGCGAGTGCATCGTGCGCATTCGCATATCGCCGACGGCGAGCCACCGTAGACCATCAAGGCGACCACGGTTGCGGATGACGGTGTAAAGATCGGTGAGAATCTGCGTCGGGTGCTCACCCCAGCCATCGCCGCCATTGATGATAGGCACAGACGACCATATTGCGGCTTCCTGAGGCGCGCCTTTTTGAAAATGACGCATCGCGATCACATCGCCGTAAAACTCGAGCATCTTTACGGTGTCCTTCATGCTTTCTTGATAGAAATCGCCGGCGCGCGTCATCTTGGCGTCTGAAAAGCCCATAACGTGTCCGCCGAGGCGGTGCATGGCGGCTTCGTGGGAAAGACGCGTGCGCGTGCTGGGTTGATAGAACGCAGTAACAAGCGTTTTGCCCTTGAGCATATCGCTATTCTGACGATTGCGCGCAATAGGTTCCAAGCGTTCCGCAATTTCGAACACGCGGAGGAACTCGCTCCGCTCGAACTCTTTGAGCGATAAAATGTCACGACCTATGAAACTACGCATTGTGAAATTCTCCTTTTGTTTTTGTGATTTTTTCAACCGGGTCCGCAACTCATTTTGTCAACGTGGGGAACAACACGAAAGCGAAACTATCCGGGGATGAAATAATTAGTCAAGCACTCAGCCACGCGTCCAACGTGCGTGAATAGTTGCTCTTCAAGTTTGCAGTGCGGTGCGCTGGAGCGCAAATAATGCTCGCAACCACAAATTTTTTGGTCAGATTATAAATCTCTGTTCCCTGTTCATTTCAAAATTACATATTATTTTCAAAAGATACAAATTAAAATCAGAAGGGATTCACAATATTACTGAAAGCTCAGACAATCTCCGACAACAATTCTTTCCTCGGCTGAGGAATCACAACTTTATTCACAAGTAATCCTTTTGCTGAGACAACAGCAGCGCCGGCATCTACAGCGGCTCTCACGGCAGCAACTTCACCCGTCAGAGTTACAAACGCTTTCCCGCCTAAAGCCATTGCAAGTCTTAATTCAATTAGCTGAACTTTTGCTGCTTTTACAGCAGCGTCTGCTGCTTCAATGAGCGATGCAACTGAGAACGATTCAATGATACCGAGTGCTTGAAGAAAATCGACTTTGCTTGTCCCAGCGATAGCAGGAAATACAGTAGGATGAACATTCGGGATGATGAACACATCCACAATTGATCCTTTTCCTGTAATACCACCCGCCTGCACGCTTGCAGCCACAGCCGCAACATCGCCGCCGATGAGTACCATGTATTTGCCTGAACAAATCGAGCGTGATAAAATGATTTCCACTTCCGCGGCTTTCAACATCGCATCTGCAACTTCAAAACCTGCAGCAATGCTTGAGAGTTCTATAAGACCGATTGCATTCTTTTCCATTGGTTACGCTCTTTCGATAACTATACTATGATTTACGCTTCTCACGATACCACTTATACTCGCATGAATCCTTGCACCTGATTTTCCATCAGGAATATCGCCGATGCACTGACCTTTAACAACTTTCTCTCCAACTTTTACGGTTGGTAGTGCGGGTGTTCCAATATGTTGGGAGAGAGGAATTACAACTCGTATTGGTTGCATTTGCTTTGAACTAAAATCAGACGTGTGGTCGTATTCCGTTACACCAAGACGTTTCATAAGCTGCTTCAACGGCGTGCGGCGTCCTTCATACATCGGATGTGGGAGAACTTCTGTCCGTCCCGACCATTTTATTTTCTTTTCTTTTAAGTCGTCTTTTGCTTTGTCGCAAGCTTCTTTTGGATATAAGTTTTCTGGGCAAGCATATAGTGTACATAGTCCGCATGCACAGCAAAGCGAAGCACATTGATTCCAGATATGCTCGCCAGTCATTGTGAATCCGAGACTGCGCATGACTTTGTGCGGCTGAACATCATAACCAAGTGTATAGCGTGGACAAAGTTCTGTGCAATAGCTGCATTGGTCGCATGCTGATTTTCCAATTCTTGACATGGATTTTTCTGATAGTTTCTTGCGCTGAACCAATATATGATCCATCGGAAGAACAATAAGTCCAGCAGTTGTTTTCGTGATGGGTTGATCAAGATCGAATTCTAATTTCCCCATCATGATACCGCCTACGAACACACCAAATTCTTTAACGCTCAGTCCGCCGGCAGAATCGATTACATCTCTAAAACTCATGCCAAGAGGTGCCAGAAATGAAGTCGGGTGATTAACTGCACCTGCAACTGTAATAAATTTTTCGGTAACCGTTTTATCTTCTGAAGCCAGAGATATATTATAGAGTGTTTCGACATTATTAACTACAATTCCTACATCAAGCGGAATTCCTTGCGGAGGAATCAAACGCTTGGTCGCTTCGTAGACGAGAATAAATTCATCCCCGGATGGATAAAAATCACCAAGCAAATGCATCTTAATGCGTGAATCGTTAATCACAGACGATAGTGTTTCAACCGCAGCTTTGTTTTTTTCCTTTATCCCGATGATACCTTTTTTCGCACCTGTAGATTCCATGAGAAGCTTTACACCTTGTATAACTCTCTCTGGGTATCGAGCCATGATTTCGTAATCCTTATGAATCAGCGGCTCACACTCAGCGCCATTGGCGATGACATACTCAACCTTTGCTTGAGCTTTTATATGTGTTGGAAATCCGCCACCACCTGCACCAACAATACCCGCCAGTCTTATTTTTTCTTTAATATTCATTAATTATTAAAAGTCGTTAGGTTAAAGGTAGAAAAACTTCAAATGAGATTCAACCTTGAAAATTTCCATCCATTTGACAATCGCTGGTTATTTCATTAAAATTGTGTGACATTCCAAATCAAGATTTTAGTAAATTGAACGATAAGAACAACTTTTCATAACTCGATGTTTAGTAATCGTAAATATGATAAAACAGTTTGGTTGATCGACATCCTTTTTGCAGTATTCTGCTTTGCGGCAATTTACCATTCAACGCAAAAACCCTTTCTTCCAAAAGAATTTTCCACTTCTTATCCGACGATCATTAATGGTATACAAATTCAGAGTCACCAGGAAATTGAATTTATTCTTACACCTCATGCTGTCGGGGAGATAGTTCATATTCAGGATTTAACTGGGGGAAAATTTCAGGAGGTACTACTTGATAATTATTATTCCTCGATGGGAATTATTTTCAATGTTTTCCTTTCAGTCCTTATTTTTAGTCTAGGTCTTCTTGTTTACCTTAAGCGATCAGAGAACCAGGCAGCAATTATCTTCCATTTTACTTCCACTGCTTTGGCAACTGCTATTCTTGGCTCACTAACATTGTTTTGTATTCAGCCGTGGTGGATTGGTTATCCTTCATGTATCATATTCATCTTTTCCTATACAATGATCCCGGTGCTTTTTGTGCATTTTACGTTTGTCTTCCCGGCACGGGTACGGAAAAATTTCTTCACCGTTCTCACATGGCTTTATATTACCGCTATTATTATTGCATGCTGGTATTCGTGGCTCTTTCTATCTGCTGCCTCTCAACATTCTATAATTCTCTTTCATGGTGTAACGATTGCATCGATGGTTCAAAATGGTTTTGTATTTCTTTTAATTCTTTTCGGTGTTGTGAATTTCATTTATTCTTATATAAATGCTGCCTCCTCCGATGAGAAAAGGAAAATCCGATGGATCCTTTACAGTTTTTCTATCGGTCCTGCACCATTTATTTTTCTTTGGGCATTTCCAACTGCACTCGGATTCTCTCCTTGGATCCCGGAGTTTGCATTTAAATCCTTTCTCTTGATTATCCCCGTCACATTTGCAATCTCTGTACTTATCTACCGCGTGATGGACATTGAACTTTTTATCAATCGAAGCACTGTCTATGCCATTGTTATTAGCATTGGATTGTTAGTGTATCTTGTAGTCATTGGTACATCAGCAAGAATTATTACCAAATTCACAACGGAAACATCTCTTATTATCTCGACAGTAACCGCGGCAATGTTTGCTTTATTATTTGAGCCGGCACGCCGTCGTGTACAACGATTTGTTGATCGATCGTTTTTCCGCGTCCAATATGACTTCCGCCAGGCACAGCACAAATTTATTGAAGATATCAAGCAATGCTTTGACATCAAACATCTTGCTAAATTGATTGTTGATAGGACGGATGAAATCTTTTCCGTAGAACGGATTGGATTTTTCAAAATCCAGAATCACGATAATTGGCTTCAGCTTGTAGCACATAAAAATTTTGACATCCTTGAACGACACAATATTCGTCTTAACGCGGAAAAATTAAAAACACGCCTTGAACTTCCGGTTGCACTTGATGACAAAATAGAACAGGGTGTCGCTCACGAATCGGCAGACATGGAAGTGTTTCAGAGATGGGAAATGGCTCTTGTTTTACCGATGTTGTCGGAACATTTAAATATTTTAGGTTTTCTAGTGCTCGGAGAAAAGAAGTCGGGCGCCAGATTCACCGCAGAAGATATTGATCTGATGAACACAGTTACTACCCAGGCAGGCTTGACGATAGAGCGTATTGAGCTTCAGTATAAATTAATGCTCGAGCACGCCGAGAAACAACGACTCGAAGAACTCAACCGACTCAAATCGTACTTCGTTTCAAGCGTCTCGCATGATTTGAAGACGCCCCTTACTTCAATCAAAATGTTTGCTGAACTGCTGCGCACAAGAAAAAACATCCCAAAGCCCGAAGCAGATGAGTATCTTGAAATTATTGAGGGTGAAAGCGAGCGGCTTACTCGGCTCATTAACAATGTGCTTGACTTCGCAAAAATCGAACGCGGGGTAAAGGAATATCATTTTTCGGAAATCGAATTGAACTCTCTCGTTAAAAGTGTCTTGCATTCGCTGCATTACCAATTTAAAATCGAGAAGTGCATCGTGCACGAAAAGCTTTGCGATAAAGAATGCATTCTGAACGCTGATAAAGATTCAATCACCGAGGTGCTTATAAATTTGATCTCAAATGCAATCAAATATTCGCACGACGAGAAGGAAATCACTATCTCTATTTTCCGGCGTGATGGATTTGTCGCATTAGAAGTTGCAGATAAAGGAATTGGTATTGTTCCAGAAGATATACAGCATATCTTTGATCCATTTTACCGAGCACGTGATGGAAAAAATCTTGGTGCCGGCGGTGCGGGCTTAGGACTTGCAATCGTTAGACACATTATGGAGGCACACGGTGGAGAAGTTGAAGTTCAAAGCACTTTAGGAAAAGGAAGCACTTTCACATTATTGTTTCCATTAGGGTTGGAGGAGTAACATGAAAAGAATATTAATAGTTGAAGATGATCCTGCGGTCTTGCGCGGTCTTGAAGCAGCTATACTAGGGGAAGAATACGAAGTACTTGTTGCGACGGATGGAGAAAGATGTCATGAGATCGTCAAAGAAGAACAACTCGATCTTATTATATTAGATATTATGCTGCCCAAGAAACACGGTTTCGATGTTTGTCGGGATTTACGGAGGGAAGGTATCCATACACCCATTCTTATCCTCAGCACTAAGAAAGAGGAGATTGATCAAATTTTGGGAATCAATTTTGGTTCTTACGATTACATGACAAAACCGTTCAGTGTACAGGAGCTTTATGCACGTATAAAATCGTTGTTACGGAAATCAACAAAAAGTAAGTCAATAACCGATGATTATTATTTCGGTAATATTCATATTGATTTCAAGAAGAAAGAGATAACAAAAGACATACAGGGTGTGCAGCTTTCGGAAAAAGAATTTAAAGTATTGGAATATTTAATTCAACACGAAGAAGAAATTGTTTTGTCTGAATCGATCTTACACGATATCTGGGGTTTTGAGAGTTTTTGTACAACCACCATCGTGGATAATTGTATCAGATCACTGATTCATAAGCTCGAAGCTGATTGTAATAAACCGAGGTATATTATTAAAAATTGCGCGGGAAGCTATAAATTTATCAAACAAACCGAATGAGAAATCGGCGAATATCCCACCATTTGAAGTTATTTTTTAAAACCGGATGACACTATCCGTTCGTTTTCTTACTTTTTACTACCTTAGCCGCCGCTAAGAGTCCAACACCGATATGATGATATTATCACCAACGCGAAGAAAAGGTCTGAAAGCAATTCTTGCGAGCGAATATACACCGTACGATCTACGCGAGTTCGTGCAGCTTTGTTATGTTCTCCCTCATCCTGCGATTTTGTAAAAGATCAGTATTTACAATGCTCTTATCATACTTATGACAATATTGGCAGATAAAAATGGACAAATCATCAACTTTTAAGAGCGGATTTTTTTTTCTTTTCACAATCCACGGTCACAAACGGCACTTGCATGGAAAATCCACCCGTTTTTTCTGCTTGAGCGTTTAACCTGTTTTCAATCTGCTTAAATATTTTTTCCTGATAATCAACGGGGATTATATCTTTCCAGCTTTCCATGAATGCGTATTTTATAACAGCATGGTTTAACATTGCCGTACCATCAGAAAACCGGTAGTAAAATATGTCTTCGTGAATTGAGTCTGTTTTAAACCCCGAATACTTTAAATAATTTTCCATCTCCGAAACGGGTTTACGTTTCGAGTAAATATGCTCGGAAATCTTATCGTTATATTTTCCCAAATTATTTTCATTCAGCACTTGTCGGTAGACATTGTAAAATTCGATAAATGTTTGATCGGTATTAAAAGTAAAAATGAATCTTGCACCTGCCTTAGCAACTCGGTTGCATTCCCCGATAGTTTTTTCAATATTCTGAACATTGTTAATACCGTTATTCGAAACAATTAAATCAAAAAAGTTGCTCTCGAATGGCATTTGCTCAGCGCAGCCATCGAAGAATTCAACGTTGGACAAACCAAACATCCTCATCTTCTGTTTCGCTCTTTCAATTCCCGCTTTCCATGGATCTAAGCCGTATACTTTTGATGAGTTGCCTAATCGCATTGCAAGCTCGATCGAAGGAAAACCTAAGCCCAATCCGATGTCTAATACTTTGATTCCCCTTTTATATTGTATCGTATCAAGTATTTTTAAACCGAATGGTACCGACCATAACGGTACTTCATCAATTACCGAAACGAAATCCGGATCATCCAGATTATAGTGAGCTTTTAAATAATCAGTCATAAGAATGTGGATTATAGTTTTTATGAAATTAAAGTGAGGGAATTTAAAGATTGTCCGGCTGAAAGTCAAAACCTTGAAATCCAAATCTATTTACCGTACCTTACATTCCAATATAAATCAAGGAGCTATTATGAAATTAAGGAATATTCTTCTACTCATACTCGTTTCGGTGTTAACTGGCAGAGCACAAACTATTAAAACAGAAAACCCTGCTGTGTCGGGATTATCAGCCATAACTCAAGAAAATCTTATGAAGAACGTAATCTATCTCGCCTCGAAAGAATTGGCAGGAAGGTTATCGGGTAGCGAGGGATACAACAAAGCAGCGCGATATATGGCAGAAGAATTTTCGAGACTTGGGCTGAAACCGTTTGGTGATAGCGCATACTTCCAGAATCTTAAGGTTGAGTATAATGAAATATACTCACCGTTAAAACTAAATTTGACTGAAGATGGAAAATTTCCGCCTAAGGCAGATGCGCCTCCGGCGCAGAAGAAGGAATACAAACCTGGAAAAGATTTTGTGTGTCGGGATTTAACCGGCTCCGGACATTTTACCGCACCCGTTGTTTTCTGTGGATACGGTTTATCACAACCTGAAATCGGATACGATGATTACTCGAGTGTTGATGTAAACGGAAAAATTGTTCTGGTCTTCAAGCCAAATCCTAAATGGAAGATGAATGATTCGAGTAATTGGGGAAGCGCTTATTCACGAGATAAGGCAAAAACTGCAGCACAGCATGGTGCGGTTGGAATTCTTATTGTATCGCCGCCGAACGATCTTAATCCTCAAAAAACAATTTTAAGTGTTCTCGATGGCAAGAGCGAACAGAACGATAAATTTCCTCAAATGCACATCGATATTCCAATCGCAGATGAATTATTGCAGGGAAGCGGATTCACATTGAGTAATCTTCAAACGAAAATTGATTCAAACAAAAATCCATCCTCACTTCCGCTGAATTCAAATGTTGAGATTGAAGTTCATGCAAAATATACAAAAGAGGAGCCGACGATGAACGTTGTCGGATTATTGGAGGGAGCGGATTCGGAATTAAAGAATGAATATCTCGTTATTGGTGCACACCTGGATCATGTCGGAAGTCAGGCGGGAGAAATATACGCGCCCGGTGCAAACGATAATGCATCGGGTTCCACGGCTGTGCTGGAAATTGCCAGAGCATTCGTTACTAGTGGTATCCAATCGAAGCGCTCTATTATATTTGTATTATTCGCGAGCGAGGAGCTTGGACTGGTTGGTTCAACATTTTTTGTCGATCAATCACCTGTTTCGTTGAATAAAATTGTTGCAATGTTGAACCTCGATTGCATTGGATATGGTGATAGTATACAGGTAGGAAATGGAAAAAGCTCGCCGAAACTTTGGAATATCGCTCGTAGACAAGATTCGTTGTATACTAAAATGATGGTTGAGGCAACATGGAATGGCGGTGGTGCTGATGCTGGACCGTTTCACGATAAAGGAATTCCAGCAGCTTACTTCGTTACAACCAATAGCTATGCTCATCTTCATTACATGACGGATACACCTGAAACCTTGAACAAATCGTTGTTCGAGAAGATCACGAAACTTGCTTACCTCACAGCGTTTGAAATTGCGAATGGAAGATACGAGAGAGAAGCAGTAATAAAATGAATATGAGATTGGAATGTAACTCGTAACATAAAATTACAAATCAATCATGACAATCAAACCCAAACTCTCCACATTCGATGCAACGATGATCGTTGTTAGTTTGGTAATCGGTATTGGGATATTCCGAACACCGGCAATTGTTGCGTCGACAACTGGAACATCGACATTGTTCTTAACTGCATGGTTGCTTGGCGGTATTTTCAGTTTCTTTGGAGCGCTGACGTTTGCTGAGATCGGTTCGCGCTTTGCCAAACCCGGTGCTTATTATAAAGTTGTTGCCGATTGCTACCATCCAGCCGCAGCATTCATGTTAAACTGGGCAAATGTCATAATCGTCAATACTGCCGGCAGTGCTGCCGTTGCAATAATCGGGGCAGAATATCTTACGCCAATTCTTTTTCCGTCTCATCTCCAAACACCAATAACAACTCAACTTGTTGCAAGCGGACTCACCGTTTTCCTGCTGACAATCAACTATTTCGGAATTAAAACCGGCGCGCGGGCACAAAACATTTTGACAACAGTAAAGATAGGTATGATGGCTGCAATTGTGATTGCCGCACTCTTTTTTGGAAATCATCCTTCGATAACACCCTCGCACATTACAACTTCTCACCCATGGTGGATGGCCCTTGCTCTCGGATTAATTTCTGTGTATTACACTTACGGCGGTTATCAAAACACATTGAACTTCGGCGGTGACGTGAAGATGGCGCAGCGAAACGTTCCGCGTGCAATTTTCTTTGGTATAGCAATTATCATTTCACTTTATATCATCATCAATCTCGCTTATCTATACGTGCTTGGGATTGATGGAGTAGCAGGAGCTAAACTTGTTGCAGCGGAAGTTGCCCGTATGTGTTTTGGCGAATCAGCTTTTACACTTGTATCTATTACGATCTTTCTCTCGGCTATGGGTTTTCTCAATGTCACGTTAATGCAAATTCCTCGAACATATTATGCAATGGCAGAAGATGGTGCGCTACCTGCAATCTTCATGAAAGTAAATGAAAAAACTCAAGCGCAGGAATTCACTCTCTTGTTTTTCGGAGGAATGATTCTTTTATCAATTTTCCTTCTGGGGACATTCGAGAAGCTCGTAAACTACGTCATGTTCTTTGATAATCTAAACAATGCAATAGTTGCCTCGACCATTTTCGTGCTACGTAAGCGTGTAGTTAACGGAGATATGTTTGAAGGTTACAAAATACCGCTCTATCCTATCCTACCCGCGATCTTTGTCCTCTTTTTACTGAGTATTTCCATAAGCGTGCTTCTTACTCAACCGAATGATACTTATATTGGACTGGGAATTCTTTCAGTCGGTTATCCGATATATTATCTGATGAGGCGATTTTCAACAAAGCACATTCAATCGTAATATAGGAACTGCCTAAGGGAAGACAATTATCAACTTGTTAATTACGCCCAACTTTCGTAACGTTTAATAAGTAACAAATATTTGAACACGAAAATTATCTAATGCAATAATACATTGTCATGAAAGAAATTTTATTGACTGTTTGTGTATTATTCCTTAACTTCTTACGACACTGAAGCAGAAAAAATGCGAGGATTAATAGGCAATTTATAACTATAATATAAATCAATTAAGTACGTAAAAACCTCGGAATTGTCATGATGTACAAAGGGTAGCACACTTATAAACGCTGGATATGATCGGCCAAACCATATCTCATTATAGAATACTTGAGAAGCTCGGCGAAGGCGGCATGTCCCAAAACTTCCTACGAGTGCAACGAGTAGTTGAAGTTTTGAGGATCCCGCTGGAGCGAAGCGGAAGCGGGAGGTGTGGCTTATGATCGGGCAGACTATATCCCATTATAAAATTCTAGAAAAATTGGGTGAAGGTGGGATGGGCGTTGTTTACAAAGCCCA
>CAYGZC010000014.1:0-4915 GCA_964354225.1 uncultured Chlorobiaceae bacterium
GGATAAATTTTTCAATCTCAATTCCTTGGCGGACGTAAAGAAGACCAATACCTTTTGGTCCATAAATTTTATGGGCTGAAAGTGAAAGTAGATCAACTCCCAAATCATCAACATTCATAGGAATTTTTCCAAACGCCTGGACAGCATCTGTATGGAAAATAATATTATGATCCTTTGCGATACTCGCTATTTCTTTGATTGGATTAATTGAACCCACTTCATTATTTGCCTGCATCAACGAGATTAATCCGGTTTCGGGAATAATAGCACGTTTAACATCATTAGGGTTGACACGCGCGTCACTATCAACATCAAGATAAACAACATGAAATCCATGCTTCTCTAAATATTCACATGTTTCCAAAGTAGCATGGTGCTCTGATTTACTCGCGATGATGTGCGATCTTTCCTGTTGCAGCATTTTAGATGCGATACCTTTCAGTGCAAAGTTCGTCGCTTCAGTTCCACTGCTCGTGAAAAAGATTTCAGATGATTTTGCACCCAAAAGTTTTGCCAATTTGTCTCTGCTTTCATCGAGTGCCGCTCTTGTTTCTCTCCCAAATGAGTGAATCGAAGAAGGATTCCCAAACTTCTCAGTAAAAAATGGTACCATCGCCTTGTACACTCGAGGGTCGACCTGCGTTGTGGCTGCGTTATCAAGATAGATTTTTCTCATATTGAAAAATATAGCTGTATTTTAATTGTTCTACAAATAAAAAGCCCTTGTAGTTTAGGCAACAAGGGCTGAATTCCGTAAAACTATTTTCTATTTTTCAATCTTCCTGTGGTTTTTCTTGTTTCTCTTGCCGCATCTCCTGCATTGCATCTCTAACTTGCCGTCCAAAATCTCTTTCGAACACAATGAATTTACCAAATTGCTCCGGTGTTAATAACTTCCGAAGCTCATCTTGAAATCTTTGCCTCTCAGTAAAAATATCTTTATCAATATTCATTGTCGCATCTGATACTTTTACCAACTCGATCGGATCACCTTTCTCGCGGATGTTTTTCTCAATATCATCGAGTAGTTCATTTCGCTTTTGCATGAGCACATGTGTTTTATCTTCGTGTGCACTCTGTTTTGCGAAAAAACGAACTGCTTCTTCTTCATTAAGTTTGAGCACTTCGATCAGCCGCATCTTCCTGAATTTTTCCAATCGTTCGGGTCTTTGTCTTTGAGGACCTTCAAATCCGCGGTGACGCTGTGCAACACTTTCTTCCTGATACGTCAGTATTGAAATCAAAAATATAAGACCTATGATATATTTCATTGTTCACCTCATGTAATTATGAATTTATTTCTAATCCTACGATGTAGTCAATTTCTTTTCCAAAATAGATATAATGTTGCTTGCCTCTTGTTCGCTGATGCTATCTAAGAGGGATTCGTAATCAAACTCGCTCTCTGTTGAATAATTTCCTACTTGAATGATATTTTTCAGAATAAGCTTATCATCATCGGAAACGTTTGAGCCGTTATTCGATATTTGATCTCCGATTACACCAACAATTGATTGCTGTTCAACATAATATTGCAACTCGTCCTTTGGTAATTGTGCAAGAACCGATTGCACGGTTTGATTTGTCTCTAAAGGTGGCGTATTAAAATACTTAGCAGAGAATATGATAAATGCGATAGCCGCCGCCATCGGTAATGCAAATCGGACTGCCCAATCGGGTAAATATTTTACCTTTCGATCTTGCAGACGCTGATGTATTTTGGGGAGGATATTAATCCAGTAGGCATCTGAAGGAGTCCATGGTTTTTCATCTTTCACCAATTCAAGAACTGAAGATAACGACTCCGCATCCAATCTACACGATCCACAAACTGCGAGATGAGCGGTAATGCAACTATATTCTTCCTGAGTAACTTTTCCCCTTAGATAATCCGCGAGGGTATATTTAATATCCGTACATGTCATGTGTCATATTCCTTCCGAACATATTTTGCGAGTTTCTTGACTGCCTGGAAATAATTTGCTTTAGTTCCACCAACCGACTTCTTTAAAATCTTCGCCATCTGTTCGTATGGTATTTCGTCATAATATCGCATCATAAACACAACTCTTTGTTTTGCTGGTAGTTTTTGTATCGCTTTTTCTAAGATTGTCTGATATTCTTGCTTTTGAATTGGACCGTCAGTTCGAGAATCACTCGGTGGTATACCTTCCCACAATTCATCATAGGGAAGAAATTCCTTTATCCGTTTTTTCCGAATTGCGTTGAGTGAAACATTGACTGCAATCCGATACAGCCACGTATAAAAATTTGCATCACCACGAAAATATTTTAATCCTTCATATGCTCTGATAAACACGTCCTGAACAACATCATTAGCATCCTCGTGTGTGCCAACAGTTCTTCGGGCAATCCAATATATTCTTTCTTGATAACGCCTTACAAGCTCGTTGAAGCCCGAGACATCACCTTTTTTAAAAGCTTCAATAAGCTCGAAATCTGTTTTCAGCGCCATCTATTGTTATTATTCTGTAATTTAGATTGCTCTTTCCGTTGAAAGTTTAACCAAAATCTCCCGGAAATGCAAAGTATTATTGGAATGACGTAGAAAGGATAGTATGTCATGGACTGGCTTCGATAATCTTTCTCTTGTCTTCTGATTATCACCTTCCCTTACTTATTATATTTAAAATATTTCTTGACTTTTAATATATTCCGTATTATATTCAATAATAAGGAGATATTACCAAATGAATGACAATATTGATATACAAATAATGAATATACTGCAAGATAATTCGAGAACTGCCAATGTCGAAATTGCTCGTAAATTGCAGAAAGCACCAACAGTGATCCTAGACCGGATCAGGAAATTGGAGGAACGCAAGATCATCACGGGATACGAGGCGCGACTAAATCCTATCGCGTTGGATCTCTCTATGTTGGTTTTTGTCTTCATCCGAACTGATGAGAAAGTTGGGCAAGTAGACGTTGCTCACATTATTGCGAAAGTACCTGAAGTACTTGAAGTTCACCACGTCGCGGGTGAAGATTGCTACCTTATCAAACTTAGAGTTAAAGATACACAGCACTTGTCTCGCGTAATGCGCGAACAGTTCGGCCAGATTAATCAGATACAGTCCACAAGAACAACCATTGTCTTCGAAACAATTAAGGAAACGTCAAAGTTATCGTTGATGAATCAGCCGGAAGAGTCAATAGTTCAACCGAAGAGAACGAAACGCTAATTGACCGTTTAATATAGTGCAAGAGAAGAAAAGAGGTTTTATATGAATAAGCATGAATCGAATGATGTACAAATTAGCAATTACACTTTCGTCGACCGTGTACCCATGATCGAGGAGTACCAAACGTTACATGTGATGGCTGGAAGGAAGGTTCTCGACCGGAATGTTCTGGAAGCAAGACTGCGGAACTCTCTATTCTCCGTCTGCGTCCTCCATGAGAGTGTTCTACTCGGATGTGGCCGGGTAGTTGAATTCGATGGTATGCTGTACGAAGATATCGTTGTAACGCCGGAACCCAGACATCACAAACTCTGTGAATATCTCACCAACCGTGTCTTCGAGTTCATTCGTAAATTAAACGGGCAACGGCAACATACTGAAATTAACCGAATAGATTATGATGGCTTTGGTATGTTTCTGATGTGGGCAAAATATAATCTCGTCTGACTCTACTGCTAAGAAGAATCTATAGAGTAAACCATGTCCATATACACAACGCTGTCAGCGGCACTATCAGAAAAAGGTTATCAATATAGACTTGTATCAACAAGTCACTTGCTCGAGGTAAATGAGGAGATCACTGGGTTCGCAAACGTTGGCTGTTTTGCAAACGATTTCTACAACGAACGCCTCACCGGATTCACGTATCGACCCCCTGCTTCACTTCCTGATGCTCAATCGATCATCTTAGTTGCCATGCCGCAACCGAAGATTAGAATCACGTTCATTTGGTGTGGGGAACATCGTGATGTGTACATGCCTCCAACATACCTCTCTTATATCAACAATGGACTTGAAAATCTCATTGCAAGCGTGCTAAACCCAAATGGCTATCATCTCGCACACTCAACTCTACCACTCAAACACATCGCTGTCCATTCCGGACTTGGCGCATACGGAAGAAACAACATCTGCTATATCTCCGGTATGGGAAGCTTCGCACGCCTGGCAGCCTTCTTCTCTGACCTACCGTGTGAAGATGACATATGGATGGAGTCCCGAACCCTGGATAGATGTAAAAAGTGCACCGCGTGTATTACGGAATGTCCGACTGGCGCCATCACTACAGATCGGTTTCTTCTACACGCTGAACGATGCCTTACTTTTATCAACGAGGGGTCTCCTGATTTCCCCACATGGATTGATCCCTCTTGGCACCATTGCATCGTCGGATGTATGCGATGCCAGTCGATCTGTCCGGAGAACAAGCAATTTCTCACATGGGTAGAAAATATGGAATACTTCTTGGAAATCGAAACAACTTCGATTCTCCACCGCATTCCAATCAACCAATTATTCATTTCAACAGTCGAGAAACTTATGCATCTTGATCTCGTAGACTATTACAACATTCTTTCACGTAACCTCTCCGTCCTCTTATCAAAGAGTGACGCTAAACCATTTCCCCGGAGAGAAGCTAAGTGATTCTCTCAGTCAACAAGAACCTCGGTATCACAATGGAGAATATTCTATGATCGCACGTGTATGGCACGGTGTCACATCCGAATCGGAAGGCGAAAAATTCTTTGAGTATATGAATCAAACGGGTATTAAGGATTGCAGTGCAACACCCGGCAACCTCGGTGTTTACGTTCTCCGGCGCATCGAAGAAGGGAAAAGCCACTTCCTCTTTATTACACTTTGGGAATCGATAGAAGCTATCAAACGCTTCGCCGGTGATAATATAAATCAAGCTGTGTACTACC
>CAYGZC010000015.1:0-23608 GCA_964354225.1 uncultured Chlorobiaceae bacterium
ACTTTCAGGTGTTTACATTAATGCGGGAAATAAGTTTTTCAGTAATAACAAATTAGATGAGGCGCGAGTATGTTATCTTAACTCAATTATTGTTGATTCGACGGTGTCGAAAGCTTTTAATAACCTCGGGAGTGTTTATGCCCAAGAGGGAAAACTCGACACGGCAATAATACTTTACACAAAAGCAATAGCTCTTGATTCATTGTACACTGAAGCGTACTATAATCTTGGCAATGTGAACCTCGATCAGCATAATGAAAAAAAAGGCATAGAGTTCATTAAAAGAGCTGCACGGCTTGGCAATCCACAAGCACAAGAATTTCTGAAACGGAGGGGAGAGAAGTGGTGAAAAATATTTGCTACTAATTTTATCTTTTTAGTTGTTGACACATTTTGCAAATTAACCCTTAATCTTCTATATTCGATTCACCTATGAAATCAAAAATCTTCGTTGCGGTTGCAGGTAATATCGGCTCAGGTAAATCTTCACTCACACGAATGCTCAGCCAGCATTACGGCTGGAAATCGTTTTATGAATCGGTAGACGACAATCCGTACCTTGCCGATTTCTATCAAGATATGAGCAGGTGGTCGTTCAATTTACAAGTCTACTTTCTCTCGAAACGTTTCAACGATCACAAACGAATTGTGGACGGCGTGGAAAGCGTCATTCAAGATCGCTCCATCTACGAAGATGCAGAAATTTTTGCAAAGAATTTAAATTTGATCGGCAAGATGAACCAGCGGGATTATACGAATTATGTTGAGCTTTACAAGGTGATGATGCAGTACCTCCAACCGCCCGATTTATTGATTTTCCTCGACGCCCGGATTGAAACGCTATTGAAACAGATTGCCCGTCGTGGACGCGATTACGAGCAGAGCATCCCGCGAAGCTACCTTGAACAACTAAGCTCCCACTACAAAGATTGGATTGGTAACTACAAATTAGGACCTTTACTTGTAATTCCATCAGATGAGGTTGATTTTGTTCACGAGCGTGGAGACTTCAATCGAATGCTGCTTTTAATTCATGGTAAGCTGATGGAGTTAGGATATCCTGCAAATAAGAATTTATAGTATCTGCGTAACATTAGTTTATATAACCACAGGTATTTATTGCACGCTCAATCTTCGACTGTATTCCTTTTTATCCATCAATAAGCCGACGGCTGCCTGAACTTGTTTATCGTCCTTTAAAGACTCCTCGATTTGCCCCCGCTCACCTTGGTACCGACTTATGATTTCTGGTTTTAACGTTGAAAGGATTTCCTTTCTATAGCGAACGAGACTCATTTCTTTCTCGCTGCCGATACTTTTCTTGAGCCGCTCAATTTCATCCCGTACCGCTGTGCTGTATTTGCACTTTTCTGAAAGATCGCACAGTTCCTTTAGTTTCGTTTCAACTTCATCCTGGTATGTAAATTTATGTTCACTCAAGAATTGCTGAAATTCACTGACCAAGCTATCGGGAACGAATACGCTTGGCGGTTGTTTATGCACTGATGAATAATGTGTTGCAAACTTGAAGAACATCGACTTGCGAATCAACTCGTTATACAACATGCTGTGTTCTGGCTCGGCAACGGTTGTATCCGGTTGAATACCTCCGGCTTCCAGCTCAAGGCGACCTTTGAGTGTTTTAAATTTTTTCTTTAAACTGTCTGGAGTTATTGCGAAAATACCATCCTTATTCTTGTGTGTGTAGTCGATTTCTTGAATACACCTGCCGCTTGGCGTGTAATATTTTGCAGTTGTGATCTTTAGCTGTGAATTATAGACCAGCGGAGTAATTGTTTGCACGAGACCTTTACCAAAAGTACGAGTACCAAGGATAATACCCCGATCTAAATCTTGAATCGCACCGGCAACAATTTCGCTTGCGCTGGCACTTTGACGATTAACAAGAACAACAAGTGGAATATCGGGCAGCATTGGCTCTTCAGTTACTGTAAATTTTTTCTCTGAATCTAGCGTTCTCCCTCGTGTGCTGACAACCAGACTCCCTTTTGAAGCAAATTTCTCTACCACATTTACTGCAACATCCAACAATCCACCGGGATTGCCGCGTAGATCAAGCACAACTCCGTTGATGGTATCTTTGAGTCTCAAATTTTTTATCGCCAAACCTAATTCATCACCCGCACCCCGTGAAAACCGATCAAGCCGGAAATATACAATTCCATCCTGAAGAAAATCAGCGTAAGTTATATTTTTCAACTGGATTTCTTCTCTAACGAGCACAAATTCCATTGGCTTCAATTCACTATCTCGCTCAATTTTCAAGCGAACCTCCGTTCCCGGTTCCCCGCGGGTAAGCGATCTTATATTTTCGGGTTTCATCCCAATAACCGATGTTCCATCAATTTCTAAAATTCGATCTCCGGGCAGAATACCCAGCCGCTGGGCGGAATATCCTTCCATCAGTGATAGGATCGTTATATAACCATCTCGCACCCCTATCGTAACACCAATGCCGCCGTATTTACCGACTGTGATCAAATCAACTTCATCCGCTTCCTTTTCACCGATGAAATTTGTATAGGGATCGAGAGTGCCAAGAAGTCCATCGACACCGGCTTCCATAAATTTTTCCGGATCAACCCGATCAACATAATTCATGGTGATCTCTTTATATACTTTGCCAAAGATATCGATACTTTTATTGATCTTGAAAAAATAATCCTGATCTGACACTTTAAATCCAACCATAAATGCACTGAGTGCAACAACTATCAGCACAAGAATTGTGGAAAGAATTTTCCTTTTACTTGAAAACCAATACTTCATTTAAATCTCCATTTTAAATAATTCTTTTTCGGATAAAACCCCAAATCTCGTTATGTATCTGCTCAGCCGGTCTCTTTCCATTGACAACAATAAAACGATCCGATTCGGTTTCAGCAAGTGACCAAAATCCGGTCCGGGCTTTTTCAAAAAATTCTCTGCCCGATGCTTCCATCCGGTCAGATGAAAGCCCTGCGGCGATCTGTCGTCTAAAAATTTCGTCTATTTCTATATCAATAAAAAAAGTTAAATCGGGTTTCGTCCCCAACGTTGCAATCCGATTAATAGTTTTTACGTCGTCAAAGTCGATTCCGCGGCCGTATCCTTGATAAGCAGTTGTGGAATCGTAGAAACGATCGCAGATTACTACCTTTCCCATTTTGAGTGCCGGCTGAATAACTTCACTGACCAATTGAGTGCGTGCTGCCGAAAATAGAAACAGCTCGGTTACCTGTTTTAGCTCAAGATGCTTTCTATCCAAAAGGATATCCCGTATCTTTTCCGATATAGCAGTACCACCCGGCTCACGTAAAAAAACAACTTCCTTGCCGTGCTTTCTCAAGCGTTCAACGAGCAGGTTAGCTTGAGTAGTTTTACCTGAATAATCGAGACCTTCGAAGGTTATAAACATTCCTGATGGGTATTTTCTATGTTAGATTGTTACAAGTTAACTAAAATCTCGCTTTTATTCAAGTCTTTGTCTTGCCTCTCTCTCGATTTTTCGTTATGTTAAATTTATTGAAACAATTGTTGATCGGATGTATAAAGAGAAAAAGAAATTAATAAAGCGAGCAAGTAAAAAGCCTCATAAGCAATCACCCCCGCTCCAATCAGCGCTGTTGTCAAAAGGCAGGATCGATTCAAGAAAAGAGGACGCACACCTAATTCATAGCGCACTTCGTAGTGATCAAGCTGCCTATAAAAAGCTGATGAAAAAATATCACGATCAGATTGCTAATCTTATATACCGCATCATACATCAGAGAGAACAGGTTGAAGACCTTGCCCAGGAAGTTTTCATCAAGGCATTTGCTTCACTTAGCAGCTTCAACGAAGAGTATGCGTTCTCAACATGGCTTTACAAAATTGCAACCAACAGCAGCATCGATTACATCCGGAAGAAAAAGCTCCGCACTTTCTCCATAGATAAGCCAATCGCGATGGAGGAAAGTGATACAACTTACGAGCTTCCCGATTCCACCTATGAGCCGGATAAGCACATCATCCAGCGGCAGCGGTCTCATTTGATTCAAGAGGCAATCAACAAATTACCTGAAAAATATAAAAAAGTAATTACTCTCCGTCATTCAGAGGAAAGGGATTACAGCGAAATTGCAAAAATCTTGAAATTGCCCATCGGAACGGTTAAAGCTCACATTTTCCGTGCCCGCGAGCTGCTCAACAAATACCTGCGTGGTAAAATATCTCATTATTGAAACAATCTCTTCGTATCCTCGTAATCTTAAGAAGAAACTATATGCCATTCAATTTAAACCATAAAATCATCATTGCTCTCGTAGCCATCTTCCTACTGGCTGCTGTTGGTTTCGTTTATAGATCAGCAGAAAAGTATCGTAAGGATATACCCGTCACCACCGAGCAGGAATTAAAAGTAAATTTGGATGCCGGTTTCGGAAACATCCGTATAGAACGCGGCACATCTAATCAAATTCTTCAGGTCAACATCGATGCTACGCTTAAAAATGATTTGAGCGAATACATCGATTATTCAAATCGTGATGATATCGGTTATTTGAATATCAATACCACCCAGGCACTTTTAAAAGAGTCGCATCGCCGAAAGAGTAACTCGCTTCACTTAAGTGGACTTGAAGACAATGAGTGGAACATGCGTTTTACGGATGCAATCCCGATCTCTTTCGATATTGAATTAGGTATGGGAAAAGGTGATCTGGATTTTTCAGGCATTATGGTGAAAGACTTGAATCTTTCTACAGGTGCAAGCTCGGTTATTGTGCGATTCGATAAGCCAAACAAGAGCCAAATCGAGAATCTGACAATAGAGACTGGCTTGAGTAAATTCAAGGGATATGGCTTGTGCAATGCAAACTTCGATCATATGAAATTTGAGGGTGGGGTCGGAAGCTACGTACTCGATTTTAGCGGCACTCTCGACAAAGAAGTTGATGTAGATATTCAGGTTGGATTGGGTTCGATTACGATCTCGATCCCAGATGACATTGGTACAAAAATTTACTACGAGAAAAGCTGGGTAGCGTCTATAGACTTTCCCAACGACTTTAAGGAAGAGGAAGAAAATAATTACTTTAGCTCGAACTACTACAATACAAGCGGTAAAATAAATATGCACATCGAGGCGGGACTGGGAAGTATAAAAATCAAGAGAGAATAATTTGCGACGACGGATATCAGAAGGAAGATGTCCGCAGCTTACATATCAATAACCACTTACAAATTAACAAATCGACCTTACTTTTGTTCACCAGCAGCAATTAGGATACACAATCCATCATTAACAATTAGATATGGTTCTGAAAGTTTGCTTGATAGCAATTTCAAAGTTTTGTATATTGTGAATGTAATAAAATGACTAATGATGTCGCTGCATAGAAATATTTAGATTGTCCCTTCCGATTTGGGAAGTTAAATTGCAAATATTATTTTGTAAATTTGCAGTGTGGTGAGAATAAAAATGGGCTAAAACAACGCGCCAGTAGCTCAACTGGATAGAGCATCAGCCTACGGAGCTGAGGGTTAGGGGTTCGACTCCCTTCTGGCGCACACTATTGGGGTTCAAGATTGAACTTTTTGCTTTTCTTCCAAGTTTTCTTTAACTTTCCATTACTTTAAATATCCATTTATATTCATGCAACAATAAATATTGTCAGAGGAGAACGGTTTGACAGCTAACATAAAAGGTCATATCCTTGTCGTAGACGATGAACCTGATTTGAGAATGATGCTTTCTCAAATTCTCACGGGTGCTGGTTACGAAATTAAAGAAGCAGCTGACGGCGAGGAAGCAATAACACTACTTAAAAAACAAAAGTTTGACGCAACTTTGCTCGATATTTACATGCCAATCGTAGATGGGATCGAGGTTTTAAAATACATCAAGAAGAACCACCTGCCAACGAAAGCAATCATGTTAACGGGCTATGCCGACCTTAAGCATGCCATGGAAGCGAAGGAATTTGGTGCTCAGGATTTTATTGGTAAACCATATAAGATTGAAGATATTCTCTCCACAGTTGAACGTGTTATGAAAAAATGATCGAGGAATTAAAAAATATACCCAGCAAGATGAACCTCGAGCAATTCGATGTCAGTGCTTTTTCCAAGGACAAAATCCGAGATTTATTTCGCTCAGGTAAAGTTCCAACAGCCGAAATGATGGTGGACGAAGTTTTACTTCGTGCTGTGAAAGCGGGTGCTACCGACCTCCATTTTGAACCTACTGAAATAGAACTTCGAGTGAGACTTGGCTCCGAAGGAGCTTTAAAGAAATTAGTCTCCTTGCCAAAGGATGTTGCGGAAAATCTTGTGAGTGTTTTGAAAACAAAAGGCAGTCTTAATGCTTTTGAAAAGAAGAAACCTCAAGAAGGCAGATTCTCCCTGAATATCGGTAATCATCAATTTGACATTCGTATCAGCACAGTTCCAATAATGAGCGGTGAGCGTGTCGCTTTAAGAATATTGCAGAAGAACACACGTGTTGCACAGCTTGAGGAACTTGGATTCTCTTCTGAGAATTTAGAAAAATTTCGAAAGTTAATTCGTAGACCACGCGGGCTCTTCATTGTAACAGGACCATCAAGCTCAGGAAAGAGTACAACAATATATGCGGCTGTAAACGATATTCAATCAATTGAAAAAAACATTATCACGGTCGAAAATCCGATAGAGTACAAACTCGATTTTGCTTCACAGGTTCAAACCTCAGTCGATAAAAGCTTAACATTCGTTGATGCACTTCGAGCCATCTCGCGGCAGAATCCAGACATTATCATGCTTGGAGAAATTCGAGATGCTGAAACCGGTATAGTCGCTTCAGAAGCCGCACTAACTGGCAACCTTGTGTTGAGTACATTACTATCAAGTGATGCTATCGGCTCTATTTTCCGTTTGATCAGCCTGGGTGTGCCGACATATTGGATCGCTTCAACACTCATTGGTGTTATCTATCAACAATTAGTGAGAAAAATTTGCCCAACGTGCAAAGAAGAATATCAACCGACTGATATATCCGATCCAACATTCATGAATCTACTTTCAGGACAGACGAAATTCTATCGCGGTAAGGGCTGCGATCAATGCGAAGGAAGCGGATATCAAGGAAGAACCGCGATTCACGAAATTCTAACTATTAATGATCAGCTGCGGGATTTGATTTATCAAAATGCCTCCATCTTGAAAATAAAGGATGCGGCTCGCATCGCTGGATTCGAGAATATCTTCCAGGATGCAATTAAAAAAGTAAAGAATGGCACAACAACAATTTCAGAATTTTACAGATCACTGGGATAAATTATTTCAGTAGTAAAATAAATTCCATCTGGCCACCTCCCTATTCTATTCCTCATCCTAATAGCCAAAATATCCTTTAGTATACTCCTACCTCCAAATGTGCGATAGTTGAAATGATAGATTTGATGATTCTATTTATTTCATCAAGACCATCTTTTTCACCCGTGTAAATGTTTTGCTCTGATCAACGATGCTAAACGCTTCAAACCGATAAAAATACACACCACTGGCAGCAGTTGATGCATCCCAAGTCCAACGTTGACTTCCTCGCTCAAAACGACGATGTTCAAGTTCTGAAATTTTTCTACCAAGTATATCGTATATCTTAATCGAAGCTATAACATTCACTGGTATATCGAATGAAATTGATGTGGCATTATTAAAAGGATTGGGATAATTTTGATAAAGAAAGAATTGGGTCGGCAAATTGATACTCTTCACATCCGTACTCCCCGTGTAGGAACCAATTGCAAACTCTGATAACGTTGAAAACATTTGAATGCTTATAAGATTCTCACTATCAACAATACCGCCGATATTAATCCAGTCATCGCCCGGATCGGATCGACCCAGCCAAACTAATGAATCTCCAAAATTGAATCCCGGAAGATCAGAGATTTTTACACTGATTCTTCCGTTATTAAAGCTATCGGAATGCAAAACAACCTCCCAATAATAAGGGCTAATTTTCCCAATACTATCCGGTAATTTCCCTGGGAAGGAGATCGAATCTATACGTGCAGAAAAGATTTTTATGGAAGTCTGGAAATTCCCAATTAATCTGATCTTTGTGTTAGGAAAATCTATCACAGAATCCAAAATAGAAGCACGGGCTTCATCAATATCATTCCATTTAAATTTTGCTTTGTATATTTGCGACCTGCCAACACTACTATTACAACTTGAATTAAAATAAACATATCCTTTTGAATCACTCCCAACGGGTAAAATTTCTGCAAATCTAATCAATGCGGGACCTTGATAAATTTCTTGTATTTGTAATGATCCATTCGCATTTTCTCGAATACCAATTAATCGATCCAGATTATCCAATTCATGAAAATCGCATCCATATAAGGCAGCATCCTCGAACTCGTTCGCAACCAGAATTGTGCTATTGTTCTCATCCCGAATCGTAATGCTATTTCTAAAAGGTTTATCAGCAAAAACTCCAACCAATCCTCTGTAATCTGAATCATTGGGTGTACTTGGTGTTAGAGTGTAGTAATCCTCTGCACGTTTAATCCGAAATATTTTTTGAGTATCGCATGGGGCATCCATAAACCAATAAATGAATTTCTTCGAAAAGGCAAAAGACACTACTCGATACTCTTGTGAACCAATTCCTATTAAATTTAGATTCACTTTCCCAGTGCTATCGGGCAGTAATTTATTTTTATGATAATAGATTCTTGATTGTGAGTTGTCATCCCCTGTCGCAATCCAAACATCTCCAGTGTACGGGTCAATCTGACACGCATGTATATGTCTGATTCCTCCGTCATATCCACCAATAGTTGTTGAGGGAAAAGCATAAACATCTTGCCAATTCTCACCCAAGTTTGAAGTTTTAAAAATCCTTATCTGATAGCTTTGATAATCATTATAAGTATATTCACCCAAATAAACGTTACCCATGTTATCGTAGTCCCATCCCTGCTGCAGAATCCGCGACTCATTTGGAGATAAGGGGTATGGAGGAAATTTATCGTATACTAATTTTAACTCCCCTTCGGATATATTTATTTTATATATTTTTCGCTGTGCATTTAAGCTTTCTCTTTTCGCAAGCACAAAAACACCGAATGGCGTAGGAAGAAGATATTCTGGATCATAAGGAAAGGTGGGATCACCAGGGAAATCACAAATCTGGATTGGTGAGGCCATTCCTTCTGTATAAAAATAATCCGCGCTCCAACCGTATTGCCCACCCTGACCTTGTAAATATAATGTATCATTCCTAATTGCCAATAATCTCAACTTAGGAAGAATTGGTTCCGCTTGAAGATTTGTTACACCAGCTACCCATGGCACTACTGTCACAGAACATGTATCGATAACGGCCCCTTCAATATTTCTAACGATTATTTTGGCATTCCCTAAAGCTTTCGCCCTTATTACAGAATTTTTTACAGAAACAATATTCGAATCACTTGAATACCAAATTAAACTGTCAGATGATGATGTCGACAGTTTTATTTTTCGTCCGACTGATAAGCTTGCGAAATGTCGATCTAATATATTATTCGCTTTCGAGTTACCCCTTTGATAAGCTTGCGCACTCACCATCACTTGGACTAAGCACAAGAAAAAGAATATTTTTTTATACTTAATAATTGATGTTATGCAATAAGCGATTTGAGATGTTTTGACTCGCGCACCGACCGACCTCATCTCCCTCCCTTTTCTCTTGTAAAAGAGAAGGTGGTTTGAGGTGATTGAGTTAAAAGAAGGATTTTCTCGAACATAACAAGATTTGAATTTGCTTAACTTGAGTTATTATCACTTATCTTTAATATAAGCTAAAAAAAGAATTTCATCAATTGCCGGACACCGCTAAAAAGCGATCCCACCTCAAAGCTAAAGAGAAAAAAACAGGGATAGAATGTAGCTGGGCTTTTTTGATGCCAAAGAGTTACGGGTCGCGTTAGTCGTTTTCGAAGATTGGGAATGTTAAATAAATAAGTCATACATCCGCCAATTAGTCCTCCGATGATTATATCGGATGGGTAGTGCACACCAATATATATTCTGGGGAAAGAAATAAAAAAAACAACATACGACAGAATAAATAAACCGAGGGGCTTGGAAACGAATAAGAAACCTGTTGCCAGTCCAAAAAACAAAGCCGCATGATCACTTGGGAAAGAAGTTGAATTAAACCATATTTCACGCCACATAGCCAACATGTTATCGGAAATTCCATAAGGAATTGTAAATTGGATCTCAGCATTCAATATTGGTCTGACTCTTAGAAGTGTAAAATGTTCAATGCCCCTAACGATCAACACTCCAATCAATGTACCCATTATAGTAGCGATTATAATCTCGCGGTGGTTATGTCTTAATTCATCATTGTTATTTTTAAACCACACAAACCATATTAATGACATAATAAATCCACCTTTGACCAAATCGTTCCCCATAATAGTATAAATAAGGGTATCGAAAAACGGGGAAATGTGGGCATATCCATTAACAAATCTCATTATCGAAGCATCAAAAGGATTCATGAGGTTATCTCGCTGACAAAAATTTTAGAGTTATTAGTGTGCTTATTATACGCTGGTATTGTAAATCAAAAAATTAAATTGAATATAATTTCCGATGTATGGTTCATTGTAATCAAATCTTTAAGTAATAAATCAGCGGTATGTTAAGCGGTGTTGATGAACAATGTTTGGGGACAAATGTCCTTATTTTAATAAAATCATTTTCTTCACCGATACGAACGTACCTGCTTGCAATCGATAAACGTATACGCCCCCGGATAAATTGCTTGCTTCAAATACAGCCGATTTAAATCCAGCTTCTTGTACTTCATTTACCAAAGTTTTCACCTCTTGACCGAGCATATTGAATATTTTCAAATTTACGTTCTCTGCCTTTGGTAACGCATACTTGATCACCGTCCATGGATTAAATGGATTTGGATAACTGGATTCAAGGAAATAATCTGTTGGAATAATTTTTATCCCTGAATATCTGCTTGCATAATCAGGAGGTGAGGGCGGCATCTCATTAATAAAAACAATTTCGATCTGGTTAGTCGCACTGCTTGTGACGGTGCTATTTAGGATTAAGCTCCCCGGTTCACTTACTTTTACCCAATATGCTTTACCGGGATAAATCGTATCTGCATTTTCATAACTACCGGTGTAGTTGAAGAACTGAGAAGTAATTATTCCACCAGGGATAGATGTTATTGAATTTACAGGCAGCGGTACAGACAGCGAACTAATCATATTCCAACCGTTTGATACTGTTATTGTATCAGCGGTTATAGAGTATCCAAATAAATTCACAATTTCTGCATTGGGAAATTTCAGCCAATAACCGAGACCATTTACCAGAGAATCTTCCTCCTGATAACTATTCCCATTATAACTAAAAGCTGCTGAGTTCGCATTAGGAAATAAGCTTGTCACTCTTGTATCAACCTCTGATACAGGTAGCGATAACATATTCCATTGTTCTGAAACAGCTATTCTAACATTAGCCATTTGTATAGTTGTTGTTGGATCAACACTGCGATAAACGCCACCCACCGAAGAACCCGCATAAGCATATCCTTTGTAATCAATAACAACAGCAGAGATATTCGAAACTATCAATCCACTGTTAATGGCAGCCCAATTCAGCCCATTGTTCGTTGATCTATATACACCATTTGATGTGCCTGCGAAAACATGTCCCTCAATATTTGTGACGATTGACCAGACATAATTGTTTACTCCACCATCAACATCGATCCAGGTATCACCGTTATCTGTTGATCGAAAGACGCCACTACCATAAGTACCTACGTAAAGATCTCCGGATGGCATACTTGAAATAACCCTGACAGTCGTGTTTGTCAATCCAGAATTCATCTGAGTCCAACTATTTCCATCGTCTGTTGACTTGTAAACACCACCGCCAAATGTGCCTGCAAAGATATGACCTTCATTATCAATGGCAAGTGTATAAACAAAAAGACTCGTCAAGCCGCTATTCACTTTTTCCCAGCTTAAACCATCATCTGTTGAATAATAAATACCTCCACCATATGTACCTGCAAAAATATTGCCATTCGGATTGATTATGACAGATCGAACTTCATCGGTTACATTTAGTCGTTGCCAACTGCTGGCATTATCTGTTGAACGATAAAGACCGCTGGAAGTACCTGTGAAAATATATTCATGTGCATCAATTACAACACAATTCACGGTAGATGCAATTAACCCTATTTGAGTCCAATTCACACCTTGATTTGTAGTATGATATATTCCATTAACCGTCCCGGCAAATATCCCTTCATTTGCGTCCACGGCAAATGATCGAATTCCCGAAATAATTAAACCATTATTGGTTTGACTCCATAGATCGCCAGCGTTTAATGAACGATAAATACCATCATCGATTCCACAAAAGATATATCCATCTGCATTGATAGCAATTGTCATAACATTTTTCCCGGCCAACCCGGAATTAACTTGCATCCAATTATCGCCGAGGTTTGTAGAGCGGAATATGCCACCACTAGATGTACCGGCAAATATATATCCATCAAGAAAAGCGGCAAGTGCAGTAATATTTGGGTTCGTTAAACCATTATTTACGGTCGTCCAGATGTTGCCATCATTTGTTGATCGAAATACTCCACTCATTGTGCCAGCAAAAATTCTCCCCAAATGATCAACACATAAAGCATAAACTTCGCCGCTCGGGAGTCCAGTATTTACCTGTGCCCAAGATTCGCCGTTGTTCGTAGAGCGGTAAATACCACTTCCAACTGAACCGACAAAAATGTTTCCATTTATATTAACAGTAAGAGAACGAATATTGGTATTTGTTATTCCATTATTAATAGCCGTCCAACTCTCACCCTTATCCCTCGATCTGTACATCCCTGCTCCTGTAGCGGTAAATACATGATTGCTATCATTAATTGCAAGGGCATATATAAAAAGACTTGTTAAACCATTATTCACCAACGTCCATGTGTTGCCATTATCCGTAGTGTGATACACACCCCTTTCAGTGCCGGCATAAATTTCTCCACTAGAATCGACCGCAAATGTGCGAACGATTGTATATGGGAATCCACTGTTGACCCTATTCCATGTACTTCCAGTATCCAAACTTAAATAAATACCAACACGAGTGCCCGCCAATACCGTCCCATTTGTAGCCGTTGCTAATGAATAAACAGGTCCACCTGCGGGACCATTTGTCTTAAACCAAAAATTCCCCTGTGCTGATACCTGTGTAGAGAAAAGAATCGCGATAATTGAAAGATAAAATATTTTCACACTGAATCTCCTATTTCTATGGTTTTACGATCAATATTTCTTTGTAAATCAATCATTGGATAAGATTTGAAGACAAGAAATTATTTCCATCCAACTGTATAGAAGGTATTCTTTGGGATAAGCTCGCTTCGATTATTATCGAAGCTTCCTTAATATTCTCGCAGGTACACCAGCCGCAACCACGTTAGGTGGTATATCTTTTGTAACCACACTGCCTGCACCAACAACTGCATTTTCGCCAATAGTGATTCCACATAAAATCGTTGTGCTTGTACCGATAGAAGCACCTTTCTTTACAAGCGTTGGCACCACCTTCCAGTCTGCTTCCGTTTGTAAACCACCATTTTCAGTTGTTGATAGTGGATATTTATCATTAATAAACGATACATTATGACCAACAAAAACGTTATCTTCTATTGTCACTCCTTCGCAGATAAATGTATGGCTTGATACTTTTACGTTTTGTCCAATCTTTGCATTCTTTTGAATCTCAACGAACGCGCCGATTTTTGAATTATCTTGAATCTCACAGCCATACAAATTGACGAATGCAAAAATTTTAACATTTTTACCAATCTTCACATCCGGAGCAATTCTTTGATAAAGTTCCATTGTTACCTTTCTTTAAAATAAATATTCTTTAAAAATTCTCTCTCCGATTAATTCGATGCAGCATTCACCTTACGGTAAAGAGACCTTGCATTGCCTATGGGGTTCCTGCTAAAAAAAGATAATTGATCCTTATTGTTACCGTTATATTTACCATTAAAACTTACGACTTGACCGCCAGTCTTTAATGATTTGTTAGCCGCTTCAAGAATTCTGACAACATTTAAACCGGCTTGTCCATCGGAGACTGGATTCTTGCCAGTTTTAATCGAGTCGAGAAAATCTTTCACAACCAAACTCAATGCTTCTTTTTGGTCAACATGAGGAGCAAACATATTACCCGTACGATACTCAACTAACACATGATGAACAGTGTCCTGATTTTTTATCTCAACACCCCTGTCGTATATTTTAATTTTTTCGCTCGGTTCCATATCATCATAGACTACCATTAGCTTAGTTCCTCCAATTAAGATTTTGCGTACCTTAACGGGAGATATCCAGTTAACATGGAAATGAGCAATCAAATTATTTTCGAAGATTATAGTGATATATGCTACATCTTCATGACCATTAAAATGATTTACCCCAATGGCGGAAACAGATACCGGCTTTTGCCCGATGAGATACTCCATTATTGATAAATCATGCGGAGCAAGATCCCAAACGACATTCGTATCATGTTGAAACAATCCAAGATTTACCCTTACCGAATCGAAATAAAGAATATCGCCCAGTTGTTCGCTGTTTATATATTCTTTTATTTTTCGCACAGCCGATGTATATACAAAAGTATGATCGACCATCAAGGTAAGGTTTTTCTCATCGGCAGATTCAAGTAATTCTTCTGCTTCACGCGTAGATACTGTCAGTGGCTTTTCTACAAGAAGATGTTTTCCTGCTTCGAGTGCCCTCATCCCGAGAGGATGATGCGAAGATACAGGTGTTGCCAATACAACACCGTCCACATCACTTCGCGTCAGTACATCATCGTACGAGGAACATAACTCAACCATTGGAAATTGTTTTTTAATTCGCTCTAATCGTGGTTGTATTAAATCGCAACAGACCACACTGTCAATGGCACCTGATGAAATAAAATTACGAACAAGATTAGGACCCCAATAACCCAAACCAACAACTGCTATTTTCATAATAATTATACCCTTTTAAATTTATTTAGCTCCGGTTCCGAAGAGCATTACTGGAATGGTCTTCAGAATCAACCAGAGATCTAAGTGTAATGAAACATTATAAATATAATACATATCAAGGATCGCCATGTCACGAAATCCCACGGCACTTCGACCAGAAACCTGCCAAATCCCAGTACAACCTGGTGTAATTGATAATCGCTTGCGATGCCACAAAGAATAACTTTCCCATTCATAAGGTAAACAAGGGCGCGGACCGACAATGCTCATATCGCCTTTTA
Organism: uncultured Chlorobiaceae bacterium; assembly: GCA_964354225.1. Lineage (GTDB taxonomy): Bacteria > Bacteroidota > Ignavibacteria > UBA10030 > SZUA-254 > CAYGZC01. The sequence goes on from CAYGZC010000015.1 coordinate 15,358, forward strand.
AAACATTTAGTAACTGGGGTAATTCATCGATACTTGTTTTTCTGATAAACTTTCCAACTCGAGTGATTTTGCATTCTTTAACAATCTTTGTTGATGTTGTATTATCACTTTCACCTTCTTCAATGAAACGTCTTAATTTCTCAATTCGTTCCCTATCATCATCGCTGCCCAAATACATTGAACGGAATTTATAAAATGTAAACGGAATGCCGTTCTTGCCAAGTCTTATCTGCTCGAATAGAATAGGCCCCCGAGAACCAAGTTTGATTGCTAGAGCTGTAAGGATGAATAATGGCGATAAAATTATCAAGCCAATCACTGCGAAAATAATATCGGTAATGCGCTTTATTATACCCCACCCCATATAAGGGAGGCTATTTAATACACTAATAACAGGGACGTTCCCGTAATATTCTGATTCTACGTACTTAGGAATTACCTTAAATTCATCTGTGGCAATTAGAACACGCGATCTCGATTTTGCACATCGTTCGATTAAGTCGAGATACTGTTCCTCCGGAATATTTTCGAGGCACAAAATAATTTCGTCGATTTCCAGATCATTCAGAATTTGGGGAATCCCTGACAGGTTACCAACGATTTTACAATCATTGACGACTTCCGTCCCAAGAGGTAATTTATCATCAAGGAAACCAACAAATTTTAATCCAAGTTGATTCATTTTATTTATTTGAGACACAAGCTCAATGCCTTGACCTTCAGCCCCAGCTATCAATACTCTACGCAATGGGAGAAGTGAGAAAAATCTAAACTTAAAGAATGTTCGAAATATTAAAATTCTCACGGAAATGAGCAGCCCAAGACTGATAAGTAGAAAATAAAAGATTACAAGTCGGCTGTCTATTATGATTCTCGATTTTGTTAAGAAAGAAAGAAACACTAAAACCAAAATCGTGTAGAACAGACATTTAAAAAGAGCTTGAAGCTGTTTAACAACAGTTAGATAAACATTGATGTGATAAAGTTGATTAATGGAAAATATATATAATATTATAATACTGTATCCAGCAAAAAAGAAAACTTCTGGAGCAGCAAAAGGCGGAGTTGTAAAAAGCATATCAATCTTCAATCTTGTTTGAAGTTTGACAGCAATATCGAAGGCGTAGTTAAGTATCAGCCAATCAATAATCAACAATAAATATTTATGCTTTGGGTTCTTCATTTAAAAAAATCTTTAATGGAGCTGCACACGTAATGAATCTGTTCATCGGTTAATTCGGGATACATCGGCAAAGAAAGTATTTCGTCTGAAACTTTTTCTGTTACCGGAAAATCACCATTTTTATAATCCAAGTGGGAAAATGCTTTTTGTTGATGCAGGGGTACGGGATAATGCAAACCTGTCGATATTCCTTTTGTATCTAAATATTTCTGCAAATCGTCTCGCTGTGGCACCCTGATTACATATAAATGATATACGTGTTTTGCATATTGCATTTCACACGGTGTCGTAACACTCGGAATTTCGTTTAGAAGCTCATTATACAGTGATGCATGACTTCGGCGTGCTTGTGTCCATGAATCTAAATAACGTAACTTCACACCAAGCACAGCACCTTGAATTCCGTCCATTCGGTAATTATGTCCATAAACTTCGTGATAATATTTTTTGTCAGAACCATGATCACGGATCATTTTAAATTTTGAGGCAAGCCCCGGATCATTGGTCACAACTGCACCACCCTCACCATATGCACCAAGGTTTTTACCTGGATAAAAGCTGAACGATGCCGCGTGTGATAATGCACCAACTTTTTGTTTTTTATATTCCGCTAAGTGTGCCTGTGCACAATCTTCAACTAAGTAGAGATTGTATCGCTTTGCGATATCCCTTAGTGGATCCATGTTGGCTGATTGACCGTACAGATGAACTGCAACGATTGCTTTTGTACACTTTGTTATTTTCTCCTCGACCTTTGTCGGATCTATATTATAACTATCCTCTTCACAATCGACAAAAACAGGTTTCGCTCCGCAAAGTGTAGCCCCCCATGCTGATGCGATAAAAGTATTAGCTGGAATAATAACTTCGTCACCAGAGGTCACACCAAGCGCCCATAGAGCTAAATGATTTCCATCGGTTCCCGAACTGACTCCATAGCAGTAATCAACATTATGAACTTTGGCAAATTCTCTTTCGAAATCCGCTACTGCTTTCCCTAAAATAAACGCCGTATTCTCTAAAACATTTTCGATTGCATTGTGAATCTCATTTTTAATCGAAAAATATTGAGACTTCAAATCGACAAATGGTACTTTCATATTCTGTTTCTATCTGTATAAATAAAATTTGGAATCATTTAAGGATAAAGTGCAAGTAATACGACAAAATATAATGCACTTCAACATATTAACCTATGCTACATATCACACGGTTGGCAATATTCTTTTGTGATAATCTAAATCAATAGCTTAAGAGACTTTTCCGATGCGGTTCCCTTAATAACATTCTCATTCTATAAATCTCGAGGATCATTAGCCTTCATTAGCTAATATGTGTTATAATAGCAATGTTTTCACAAGGTCAAAGAATAATATGCGAAGAAGACCTATTTCCCGACTTAATTCTAATCGAAAGGGTTGATGGCTCTAACTTAAAACTAATGCCTCAATATTTACAAAATTTCAGTAATTAAAAGTAATATTATGAATTGTATTTTCCAAAAATATTATTGTTTGTTTCCGCGCTATTTTTGGCATCTGCTCGATGAATAATTGTTAAAAATCGCTAAAAATCACAGTATCGATATTTTATTTAGAAAAATAAAGCTTAAATCAATTGATTTTCGACAATATTATTGTAAATCTTTGTTTTAATGATCGACATTAAGGCGGAGGATGGTCCAGTAATATTCAACCGATCATCTCTATTAATTAGACTGCAATCGTTTCTGTTTCGCCACCATCTGGCTGTTTCCCTGGCTGGTGCTTGCCACATATGTTTTTTTTGCGACATAAAAACTAAAAAGCTCTCATACAATTTCAATCGCTCTGGGGTGCTCATGTAATCTGGATGAACATTAATGAGCGCAAGACCTCCATGTTCTTCAATCCAATTAACTTTTTGTTCCCATAATGATATATCGGTCCGATTCAATATTTCAAATAAAGTATGATCCTGAGCTAATGTTAATGGCAATTCAACAATCTGTTGGATAAAATATGGCCAAATACTACAACAGCCACCGGGTTGAGGTTCGTATGGATCCGTATCCGGAAATGAACTGTCATATTCCATATTAAGGGCAGGCATCCATTCAATGTTTCGAAGGGTCGACTCTGAACGAAACCCAACCGCACCCCACTGTTTTGCATGATCGTTAATTTTCCGAACGCGTTCCATAAATATTTTTTTCGATTGAAATAATTTCCCGTCGTGGGAAAATCCATGAACGCCAATCTCACAGCCAAAATCACGTAAACGATCAACAATTTTCCAATCAATAGGGTAACGCTCAGGAACAATATTCCACGATGAAATAAATCCGAACTCTTTTTCGATCTCCGCTATTCGGGGGGCTTGTTGCAAGCCAGAATCCCATTCAACGTCATGAGTAATAACGAATGCAAATTTCTTTTTCTGAGGCCAAGGAGCAATCCTATGAATATAACTTTTCCCATTATGTTCAATGACTGCTCTGAGAAAGTCATCTACCCGATCAACAAGAATCGGCTCAATGGGCCAAGCGGGGAATGTCTTCTTCGATTGAATTTTGACATATTTCTTTCTGAGTGCAAGTTGGAGAAATCTTGGTATGAACGGCTTTACATTGTAAAATATATGGCGCTTCCAACTGCCTGCCTTGCTCTGGTATTTTTCATAGAGATAATATTCGATATCCGGATTTTTAAAGTGAGGAATCTTTATATTTTCTTCTATTTTTAAAAGCGAGGTCAATAATGATGGTAATTTCGGACTCATAATATTCTTTGGTTCAAGCTTCAGTAACAACGAAATCTTATTTTATAGAAAATAATCTGTCTGATTATAAAATCACTTTCTTCGGTTTTATGAATTGAGCTGTTTTACTCTTCTGAAAACAAATTACCGGCTCTGCTGCCCAGCGCGGTGAAAAAATATTGTATAACAATGTCATCGTGTACTTAAATGATAGTGCTTTTATTTTCGATTTTGAATGTAATTTTAAATAGCGGGTACCATTTTTCGGTAATCCTAGATAGACACTCTTCGCTGTAAATCCAAAGGAGCTTATATATTCTAACAATGTATCATAAGTGAAGTATCTGAGATGAGCATAGAACTCATACTTCGATGTTTCAACCATTGGATTATGAAATGTTTTACCTGATAATAACATCGGTAAAAGATATGTTAAGCCAGAATAATTGGGTGCAGATAAATAGAGATAACCATCATCTGCCAACATCCGATGAATCTCGCTCACAAAATTATCGATGTGAATAAGATGCTCGATTACGGCAAGACCAATTATTGCATCGAAATGTTTATCGGGAAATGGAAACGGCTTTTTCGTATCATCAAGATCAAACGAGCTTGTTTTAATACCAAGTTTCTTTAACGAAGTCAAACAGGTTGGACTAATCTCGTTACAGATCAACTCGGTTTTGTAATTTTCGATTATCCTATCTGCAACAACACCAATCCCCGCAGCAACATCTAGAATTCTCTTATGATTTCGATTTTCAAAAACAGCAGGGAATATCCTGTGTCGTTCATGATACATATCGTAATCATTAACGTCGGAAATGTGCTCTAATCTGGTTTCTTCAAGTTCGATAGCAGTTTTTATATCATTATTTTCCATTCCTTTTCCCTTTTATATCATTTGTGTAGTATTTTAAAGATACCCATACATCTTTTTAAAAAAGGTTTAATATCTCGGACATCGAATGTAGCAAATACGCGCCGTTTAAAATATGGCAGAATAAATCGCAATAACGAATATTTCCTAGAATAAATAAGTTTGCCTGTTGTATAAACATCCCTGAATTCATCTATCCAATAAACATTATTTTGATAAATCATTTTCGACGGAATTCTTCCGTTCACAGAATAATCGTATAGAATCCATGGGAAATTTATACCGCATTTTACTGAGAGCGGTCCCGAACGATTATGCCTGCCATTCACTTCTAACAGTTTATACTTATCATCCCTTGGATCCTTTTTGAATTCCGTGCAAGAATAACCATTGAATCCAATCGCTTTCAATATTTTTCTTCCCGATTCAAGAACTTCCGAGATACTCTCCCGGCTTTTCACTACGCAAGGTACACCGAACGCAGGTGGTGATAAGCGTACCTTTTCGGAAGTAAATTCAATTATCGGTTCACCATTTAAAAAAAAAGAATTATAATTTACACCAAGGGTATCATCGCCAATAATCAGCTCTTGCAGCATAACTTCGATTCCCAAGTTAGTCGCTCGGGAGACCTCGGCAACCATCTCTTCCATGTTATTGACCTGAACCATTTTTTTACGGAAATGCTCATAATAACGATGGCTGTAACATGGTTTTACTAAACAAGGGAACCTTAACGAATAAGCATACTTTGTAACATCATCTGAATTTTTAGCAACAAATGTTTTAGGCGACGGAACACCAATTTCCTCGGCGAGAGAATAAGTAAATTTTTTATCAATGATACGCTGTGTTATATCCCATTCAGTACATTGTACGATATAATATTTCTCAAGCACATGTTTATTTTTTGAAACAATAACAAGCGTTGGATCATCGGCAGGAACAAGGAACATCCTGCCATTACGAAGTGAATATTCTTTTAGTATCTCAATAAATTCTTTTTCGTGCTTTTCGGGATGCGGTGTATAGATTCTTTCTTTTACAAATTTCGATAAATACCCCATATCATCTTGCTTTTGGTACGAGACCGCGACGATCGGTACCCCCATGACACCCAACCCTCGGATGACAGCCAATCCAATTGTGTGACAGGAGAGAACTACTGCGGGAACTAGTTTTGAATCTTTTGTAAGCATATTACCCAATGATTAGCAAAGATCCTGAAAAAATGTAGAAACGATTTTGAAGAAAGCTTTTCCAACAATTGACTGATTTTAAGAGACTGTCTATATGGAATGAATTCCTTTTTCCAGAAAGTCATAGGACCGAATCCAATGGTTTTGATTTCCAATATTTTAAAATTGAAATCCTTAAAAAGATTATACAATTTCCATGCAAAATAACGACGATATTCTTTTAAACCCGTAAACTCACTCTCTTTGTTCCCATTGCGAAATATTTTATTCCAAACATAAGTAAATCCGCGATGTAGATAATAATATGGATCGAACAAGATTGGCAATCGCAGCCAATTAGGCAAACCGACAATTACAAGTCCCTCATTTTTCACAACTCTCTCAAGCTCATTAATGCTCTTCGCATCCTCGGTAAGATATGATAAGACACCAATACAAAATATTACGTCGAATGAGTTATTTTGGAAAGGTAAATGTTCGATATCACCTTGAGCATATCCAATTATTTGTGAGCCAAATTGATTAGTCGCAATGCTTGCCCGTGAAATCATCGACTCAGTCATATCAACGCCGACAACATTATAACCACGGCTTGCAGCTTCACCCACAAAAATCCCGGGACCGCAGCCAACATCTAAAATCTTTAACGATGTATGATTCGTATATTTAGAGAGTAAATGGAACACAGCAATTTTCCTCTGAAGCATATCAGCGCTATAGCACTTACTTATTTCCTTTGGGTCCTGATCATAAATATTCGTCCAGAACTCATTTGATTTAGAAAAACTTGACGCAACAACTCTTTTATGATCATCCATGTCTATGGTTTTTGTCATCCATGATTAAAAATAATACCAAACAGAAAGTCGACAGTCGCAAATAAATCATCAATCCGGACAACTCAGGAATGTTTTTATATTCTCGCCTTTAAAATATTCTTGTGCTTTTTGTAGTCTTTCACGTATTGTTTGTTCATCAACTTGTGGAATTATTCCTGATGCAGTCGTCCCTTCCTTCAGGTCGTAAGGGAAAACCGTTACCTTATCAAAATGAATCTTTGAAACAACGCGGAGAGAATCCTCAAATTCTTCATCCGTCTCTGAAGGAAAACCAACCATCACATGGGTTGAAAGTTCAATCTCGGGATAAATAGAACGCGCCTTCTGAAAAAATTCTAGAATTTCATCCACATTATACCTTCTGTTCATCATATCCAGGACTCTATCGTTGCCGGATTCTACCGGGCAAAGGATACTTTTTATCCTTTTTGACGTTATCAGGTTGAGCAATGTTTGTTTGTAAAGAATTAACCATTTAGGATGGATTTCTTGAATATGGAAACCGATATCTTTGAAATTACCGTTTTTACCTGATTCCTTTTTGGCAATCAACTCAAGCTCGTTTATCAATCGTGAAAGCAGATCCGGGAATGTCTGTCCATCATCTCTGCCATATGCACCAACATCATCTCCGAGTATGATAAAATCTTTATACCCTCTTTCCAAGCCATCATAAAATTGTTTAACTATGCCATCAATTGGCTGGCTTACCAAGGTGCCAATCGCTCGTTTTATAGCACAATACGAACAATTCCCAAGGCATCCTCTGCTTATATTGAGATAAAATTTCGATATATTCAATCTTAATATTATTCTTATCTTCTTTTCTAAATATCTTATTATTCTCAATCCAAATGTGCTTGATAACTCAAAATCATTTTTAAGTTTTTGTACCGCAGTCGGCAGTGAGCTGACAGTTATTTCGTCGGGAATGATGTTCATATCCTCGATTTCGGAATATTTCACTATTGCTTTAGGAAAGAACGAATCGATTTTTTCAATTTCCTTTGGTGCTATTGAGCTAACCCCTCTAAACTCACTGAATTTTGTTGGGGCAATATCAGGAAGACATCCAAGAACAAGCAATTTACCGGGAAATCCCTTTAGGTATCTTAACCTTGATAACGAGTAACTTTCTTCCTGCTCTTTAAATGCACAGGTCGAAAGTATAATATAATCAGCATCTTTGGGATTATTGATTTTCTTGTAATCGTTCAACATAAAATATTTTTCTAATTTTACTATCTCAGAATTTCTCCTGATACAGCAATTACTTTCTAAGTAAACTTTCATCCATGACCTCTATTTTAAAATGGTTTCCTTAAACAATAAATATGCTTCGAGTTTATGCACCATAACGGTAAATCATCGATCCTAACATCTTTAAAACTGAAACTGGCAATACCGT
>CAYGZC010000016.1:0-15017 GCA_964354225.1 uncultured Chlorobiaceae bacterium
ATTCGACCGTGAAAAGTCCGAATTAATAATGAACTAAGAAATTTTCTTCATCTTCTCCCACAGCTTCTTCGCCACCTTCTTCGATTTTTCATAGACCGATTCAACATCGAATCCGATCAGCACACGGTTTTTCACAACCCATTTACCGTCAATCATCACCGATTCGACCATAGATGAATTCATGCCGAAGAGAAAATGTCCGGCAAGATTTTCTATCGTCATTGGTGTTGGGGGCTGATAATCGAGGATAACAAGATCGGCGGCAGATCCCTTCTCGAGTGTTCCAAATTTGTGATTATATATTTCTGAAATCAATCGCTGTCCGTTTTGTAGAAGCTGTGTCATGCTTACGTTTTCAGTTTCATGCGAATCCTGCCGCTTGTAAAATCCGATTTTCGATTCCTCGAACATATCGGCTGGGAATCCATCCGTACCTAATCCGGCACGTTCACCAAATAAATGTAACGGTGCGTAACCAACGCGGTTGTTCATGTTGGAACGCGGATTGTGTATGATCCAGCTCTTCGCGCTTCTAACTTTCTCCAATTCCTTTGCACTCAGATGAACACCATGGACAAGAATTGAATCCCTCCGAAGAATTCCATGTTCTTCTAAACGATCAACCACGCTGCAGCGGTAATTTTCTTCTGCATCTGTAATATCCGCCTTATCTTCTGCGACATGAATGTGAGCACCGACTTTATACTTCGAAGCCATTTCGCCGCAAAGACGGAGAGTTTCATTGCTCATAGTGATAGCGGCATGAGCACCGACCATTCCGCAGAACTGAGAATTCTTACGGTTGTCTTTAATGAACCGCTCATTCTCTTCCAAACCTTTGTCGCGCTCTTTCTTGCCGCCGCGATCGGTAACTTCGTAACATAAAACTCCACGCAATCCGACTTCCCATATCGCCTCTTTTATAATATCCAGTGAGCCGGTAATTGATTTTGGTGATGCGTGATGATCGATTAGAGTTGTTGTACCGCATCGCACAGCATCTATCGCTCCGACAAGCGCACTATAATAGATAGAATCTTCGTCAAGTGCACGATCAAGCTTCCACCAAATCTTTTGAAGGATCTCAAGAAAATTTTGCGGCGGCTCTTTCGGTCCTGCCATACCACGTGCAAGTGCCGAGTAGAGATGCGTATGCGAGTTCACCAGTCCAGGCATAACGATCCTTCCTGCAAGATCGTGCACATCCTCGCCTTTCTTCAGCGTTAGGTTTTTTCCCTTATCAACTATATTACTGTTGTGGATGCGTATGTCGACCGATTCAATGGATGCGGGATTGAGGATGATGGATGTTGTGTTTTTGAGTAACATAATCTTTTCCAATATTTTGTCTTTGCGTGTCTTTTCCCGAAGGGATTCCCTCGGAAGCGATCTTCGTGGTCATATTTTAACCGACAAGTATGTAAAGATTCGCAAAGGGGTTTATAGTTTTAGTTGTTTTTCTATAACGTTTGCAACTGCATCGAGGTTTGGCTCGATTATGTGTTCTTTTCCTGCAGCTTGTCTTGCCGACTGGATATCTTTCAATCCATTACCGGTGATAACAACCACCGCGGTTTCGTTTGACTTTACAATATTTTCTTCAACTGCCTTCTTCAATCCTGCTACACCGGCAACGCCAGCCGGCTCACCGAATACTCCCCCGAGTCGAGCAGTAAGCCGCATCGCTTCTAAAATTTCTTCATCCGATACAGCGATCATTTCACCGTGCGATAATCTGACTTGCTGAATTGCTCTTCTCCAGTTTCTCGGAGTACCGACTGCGATGCTATCGGCTATCGTGTTTGTATCGGATGGAATTAAATCTTTACCAAATCTAAACGCATCAAAAATCGGTTTAGCTCCTTCGGCTTGCACACCTAACAAACGCGGTACGCGGTCGATGAATCCAAGCCGCTTCATCTCCTGTACACCTTTTCCGATTCCACCAATCGTGCAGCCATCACCCATAGAAACAACAACCCAATCAGGTAAATGTTCTTTCATCTGCTCAGCGATTTCCAAGCCGGCTGTTTTTTTTCCTTCCACCAGGAACGGGTTTGTACCGCTGTTACGGGTGTACCAACCAAACTGATCACATGATTGTTTGCTGAGGTCGAATGCTTGCCCGTAAGTTCCTTTCACTCTGAACACAGTCGCGCCAAAGATAAGAAGTTGCGTAATTTTCGGTTCTGGTGCTCTTTCTGGTACGAAGATGTAGCTTTTCAATCCGACTGCCGCAGATAATCCAGCAAGTGATGATGCGGCATTCCCTGTAGATGCGCAAGCAATAGTATTGAATCTGAATTCCATTGCTTTCAAAACACCAATAGAGCTTGCTCGGTCTTTGAACGAGTTTGTTGGATTGCGGCCATCATCCTTCAAAAATAATTTTCTAATACCAACATGACGTGCAAGTCGTGGTACATCGTATACCGGTGTCCAGCCGATGTGTAAATGTGGAAGCGGTATGTCGGGAGAGATGGGAAGTAATTCTTTATAACGCCAATGGTCCAAAGATCGATTTGAGATATGGGATTTGAGATTTGGGATTAATCTATCATAATCGTAATCTACATCAAGGATACCTTCGATGCCGCAGCGGGTACAGGTGAAAACATTTCCGTGCGGATATGATGAACCGCAGAGTAGACATTTCAAATTAGTTACAAATTGAGGTGGAGAGAATTTCATATTAATATTATTTCAGATAACACTGATTAAGCGGATCAACACGGAAAGATTGAACTTGTGGATTCCTGTGTAATCCGTGGTTGACTATTTTTTTACCTTTTCCTTTAATTTCTCTATCGAGAGTAAAATCACTTCGTTTGTTGCCGGCAGCGAAAATTCAGGCTCGATCTTATGGTTGCCAACAGCCGAGATTGCATCTTTGATGGCAAGCCAAACAGAAAGCGCAAGCATAAACGGCGGCTCTCCAATTGCTTTGCTTCTACGGATTGTGCCAACCGGGTTTGGAACTCCTTCCATCAACTTGACACGAAAATCTTTTGGAACATCTTGCACCGTAGGAATTTTGTAGGTATCAGGTGAATGAGTCATCAAATTTCCTTTGCTGTCCCATTTTATTTCTTCAGTGGTGCACCAACCAACGCCTTGAATGAACCCGCCTTCAATCTGCCCCATATCAATACCGGGATTAATGGAATCTCCAACATCCTGCAAAATATCCGTTCTCAAAAGCGTGTGCTGACCCGTAAGAATATCAATCATCACTTCAGAAACTGCCATTCCGAATGAATAATAAAAGAACGGTTTCCCCCGTCCCTTAATCTTATCCCAGCCGATTGTCGGTGTTTTGTAGAAACCGGCAGCACTCAAACTTACCTGTCGTAAATTCATTTGAAGCATAGCATCGAAGAAAGATATTTTTCTTTCAGGATGATCGGAATCGAATATGAAATTATCTTTAAAAATAATGGACGATAGAATAGAAGGATGATGAACGTCTTTCTCATTCCACAGTTGTGCTAATTCTTTTGAGATCCGTTCTTTGATTGTCTCGATTGCATTCTTCACAGCCATCCCGTTCATATCGGAACCGGACGAAGCGGCGGTTGCAGAAGTGTTTGGAACTTTAGATGTGTTCGTAGCATTTACTTTCACTCGGTCAGGACTTACACCAAACTCAGCCGCAGCGATTTGCTGAATTTTTGTGTTAAGCCCCTGCCCCATCTCTGTACCGCCGTGATTGACAAGAACCGTTCCATCGGTGTAAACATTTACTAAAACACCCGCCTGATTGAGAAACGTCGTGGTAAAAGAAATTCCAAATTTCACCGGTGTTAGTGCGAGACCTTTTTTGAAGAATTCATTCTGAGCATTAAAGTCGGCTATCTCTTTGCGTCGTTTTTCATACTCAGCCGATTTCATTATTTGATCAAAGATAACATGCAACCGATTGTTCTCAACAGTTTGTCCATAATGAGTGACGTTTCTATCTTTCGATCCGTAAAAATTCTTAAATCGAATTTCAATCGCATCTTTCTTCAGAAATCTTGCAATGCGATCTATAATTGTTTCGATAGCTGCCATTCCTTGAGGTCCGCCGAACCCACGCATCGCTGTGTTGGATGGAAGATTTGTCTTCCAAACTCGCCCTTCAACAAAGAAGTTTGGGACGTAGTATGCATTATCGGTATGAAGCATTGCCCGCTCAAGGATTGCAAAAGATAAATCTGTTGCTGCGCCGCCGTCACTGTTTAACTCGAACTTTACAGCATGAAGAACTCCATCATCATCAAAACCGACTTCATATTTTGTCAGGAAACGGTGTCGCTTGCCAGTCATAATCATGTCATCATCACGGAATAGACGGATTTTTACGGGACTTTTTGTTGCATTACAGAGAAGCGCCGACCAACATGCAACGTGATTTGCCTGTGTTTCCTTGCCACCGAATCCGCCGCCGATTCTTTTAACTTCCACAATAACTTCGTTACGCCTGATTCCGAGAACTTCAGCAACAAGTGCCTGAGTTTCCGACGGGTGTTGAGTTGAGCTGAAGACGTTGATTTCTTTCCCCTCTCCCAGGATGCAAAGACAAGCTTGTGTCTCGAGATACCAATGCTCTTGTGCACCAGTCCTAAGCTCACCTTGAATAACATGTGGGGCAGTTTTCAAAGTTGCATTTACATTTCCACATTCAATCTTTCTCGGTGGTCCCATCAGACTACTTTTTAACATTGCTGTTTCGATGTCAAGGATTGGTTCGAGAGGTTCATACTCGATCTTGATTAACTTCTCAGCTTCAAGACCCTGCTCGAGCGTCTCCGCAGCGATGAGAAACATTGCCTGACCAACAAACGTAACTTCATTTTCTGCAAGGCACATTTCGTCTTTAACCACGGGTCCCATCTGATTGTGTCCCGGTATATCTTTGTATGATAAAACTGCGTGAACACCAGCAACTTTTCTTGCTTCACTCAAATCGAATGACTTAATTTTAGCGTGGGCATGTAGCGAGTAAACTACTCGTCCTACAAGAAGTTGCTCGTTAACGAGGATATCGTCAATATAAACTGCTTCACCGGTAACGTGTCCGACAGCGGAATCATGAGGTAGAATAGTATTCATTTTCCTACCTCCTCTCTTGCTTCATTGTAAAACTTCAACAACAAATTTCTTGCAGCAATGTTTCTAAATTCTGCACTTCCCCTTACGTCCGTTATCGGAGTAAAATCATTATCAATATATTGCATTGCTTGTTCAATAATTTCTCGATTCCACTCTTTACCGATGAGAAACTGTTCAGTTTTTGTCGCTCGCTTAGTAAGCTCTGCCATTCCTCCATACGCAAGTGTTATCGACTTGACTTTATTCCTATCAAGCTCTAATCGGAAACCTGCACTCACCGTTGAAATATCTAAGTCCTTCCGCTTCGATATCTTGTACGATTTAACAATCACTCCATTCAAAATCTTCGGCATTACAATAGAGGTGATTAATTCATCGGGTTTGCGTACTGTTTTGCGATAACCAGTGATGTAATTATCCAAAGCAATTTCACGTTGCCCATTTAAACTTTCCAGCACAACTTTGGCACCGTATGCCATCAACACGGGAAGTATGTCGCCGACTGGAGATGCTGTTCCAAGATTCCCGCCAAGTGTTGCAAGATTTCTGATTTGCTTTGCACCAAATACAGAGAGCATTTCATACAAAGCTGGAAATTTTTTTTTCACTTTTGGAATAATATTATTCATTGATACACATGCACCGATTGTTGTTGACAACTCGGTTTCGATAATATTTTTTAATTCCTCAATACCAGAGAGGTCTATGATTTCTTTTATTAATTCATGACCTTTGGTAACACGAAGAGCAATGTCGGTTGCTCCACTGATGATGATGGCTTCAGGATGTTGATGCTTAAGAGAGATTGCTTCACCCAAACTTGCGGGTCGGAAATAGCGTTGATTATCGGTTTGGATATGGATCGTTTCTTGGGAAATTGATTTCAACATCTTAATGATATTTGGTTCATCATCCGTGAAATGATCTTTTGAATTGTGAACGCACGATTTTGCTGCCGCATCAACTATCGATCGGTAGCCAGTGCAGCGGCAGAGATTGCCAGTTAGAGCTTCATCGATTTGCTCTCGTGAAGGATGATTATGATTCTTATAAAGTTCAAACATCGTCATGATAATTCCCGGTGTACAGTAGCCGCATTGGCTTCCATATAGATCTACCATCGCTTGCTGAACTGGATGGAGATCACCAGTTGGAACTTTCAAATTCTCAACTGTAATTAACTGCTTGCGATGGATCATTGGTAAAAAAACAAGGCATGAATCAACGGCTGTGTATCTGATTTTGTTTTCGCCATTAAGTTCACCCAAAACGACCGTACAAGCACCACAATCACCTTCGGCGCATCCCTCTTTCACACCTTTGTGAGTCGGCAAGGTGCGAAGGTAGTTTAAAACGGTTGTTGTCGGTGTAATTCGCTGGGAACGCTTGAAGTCAAGCTCGACCTTCTTCCCATCAAGTATGAATGAAATTGTAGAACGCATGAATACCTGTCGTTTAAATCTAATTTACTAAACAATATTGTGTAGTTTAACAATTTTGGTAGCAAGTTTCAAGTTTGGAGAAGCAAGGGTGAATTAGGATTATTTGAAATTAATTTCTCAATTGAAAAAACTAAACTTTTTCAGTATCTTGGAGGGCGTTTACAACTAACAACACATAAATATTGTGCATTTGAATTGAATCTCGCACTTATCAATATTAAACAATTGGTCACCGTCTGCTCCAATGGTGTGCGGGTTAAGACCGGAAAAGAGATGCAAAATCTTGGCATCATTGAGAATGCAGCCGTGCTTATTGAGAATGAAAAAATAACATGGTACGGTAAGATGGAGGAACTTTCGATGGCAAGCATTAAAGAGGCAGACGTACTTGATTGTCTCGATAAAGTTGTCATGCCTGGCTTTGTTGATCCCCACACACACTTGGTTTTTGCTGGCAGCCGCGAGAACGAATTCGCTATGCGAAGTGCGGGCTTATCTTATCAAGAGATTGCTTTACGCGGCGGTGGAATCATTAGTACAGTGCAGCAAGTTCGCAATAGTACAAAAAAGGATCTTAAAATAAATGCATGTAAATATCTAAATGCATTCCTTCGTAATGGAACCACAACGGTCGAAATAAAAAGTGGATACGGTCTCGATATGGATAATGAAATTAAGATGTTGGAGGCAATCAATGAGTTAAAGGATGAAGAAGTTCTAACAATCGTTCCAACATTTTTAGGCGCTCACGCTGTACCACTGGAGTTCATTGGGCAAAAAAAAGAATACATTCGTGAAATAACTGAGAGAATGATCCCGTATATCGCTAAGAAAAAACTTGCAGTGTTCTGCGACGCATTTTGTGAGAAAGGATATTTTGATCAGGAGGATTGCCGGGAAATATTTTCCAAGGGGACCAGTGTGGGGCTGTCGCCAAAAGTTCATGCTGATGAGCTGACGTCGGGTGGCGGCGCCGAGCTTGCAGTTGAAGTCCGCGCTGCTTCAGCAGATCATCTTGAGCATATCAGCGATGTTGGTATTAAAGCGATAGCACATTCTGGAGTTGTTGCCGTGTTACTTCCAGGTGTTTCTTTTTTCCTCAATCACCAGCATGCGCCTGCTCGGAAACTTATTGATGCGGGAGTTCCTGTTGCGATTGCCACCGATTTTAATCCTGGCTCTTGCATGTCGTACAGTATGCCAATGATGATGACAATTGCTTGTGCACAAATGAAGATGTCACCAGAAGAAGTAATAACTGCTTCCACATTGAATGCTGCCGCCGCGGTGAATCTCTCAAGTGAAATCGGTAGTATTGAGATCGGTAAAAAAGCCGATCTAATTGTATTGGATATTCCAAACTATAAATTCTTGCCATATCACTTTGGTGAGAATCATGTTGAGAAGGTTGTGAAGAACGGGGTAGTCCTGGAATTTTGAACAATACGAAATATATAAGATGCCTGTATGAAATTATTTTTTTGTTTTCAATTTTGAATTGTTTATGACCAAACTTGTTGAATGTGTTCCAAACTTTAGTGAAGGACGGGATACAAAAATCATTGATGCGATTGTCGAGAGTATCAAGCGCGTCAACAATGTGAAGCTGTTAAGTGTTGAGCCAGATAAGGATTACAACCGCTGTGTTGTCACGTTTGTTGGTGAGCCGGATGCAGTGAAAGAGGCAGCATTCCAGGCAACCAAGACTTCGGCAGACTTGATAGATATGACGACTCACAAAGGTGAGCATCCACGTCTTGGAGCAACAGACGTTGTTCCCTTCGTTCCCATCACTGGGTTTACGATGCAGGATTGTGTACAATTGGCTAATGCTTATGGGAAGCGTGTATCTGAAGAATTACATATTCCGATTTACCTTTATGAAGAAGCTGCATGTACACCTGAGCGAAAAAATTTAGCTAATATACGAAAAGGGGAGTATGAGGGACTTCCCGAGAAACTCAAAGACCCTGCATGGAAACCTGATTATGGAGTGCCAGTTTTCAATGTAAAGTCGGGTGCGACGGTAACTGGTGCTCGGATGTTTCTCATTGCATACAATGTGAACCTAACTACGAACAATAAAGAACATGCACACGAAATTGCACTGCGGATACGTGAAAGTGGACGAAACATCAAAGATCATGCAGGGAAAAGTGTAAAAATCCCGGGATCACTTAAGGCGGTGAAGGCGATGGGTGTTCTTCTTGAGCGCTTCGATATTGCCCAGGTTTCCATTAATCTCACTGACTTTAATATTACACCACCGCACGTTGCTTTCGAAGAGGTTCGAAAAGAAGCTCAAAAGCTAGGCATCAATGTTACAGGCAGTGAAGTTGTCGGACTTATTCCTAAAGAAGCATTAATAATGGCGGGAAAGTTTTACGTCGAGGATATTCACAATGTTAAAGAAGAACAATACATTGCCCGTGCGGTTGAAGCGCTTGGCTTAAGTCAGCTTGAACCGTTTAATCCAAAAAAGAAAATAATTGAGTATATGATATAACCCGCTGCTTGTTCCGATCCAAACAAGACGGCAACAACATCCCTTTCTCGAAACCGAGAAGGATTATAGAGCGAGGGTCCAAAGGAGAAAAATATTATGTTAACAGAAAAAACAATATCAAAGTTTCTTGATGAACTTGCATCAAATTCACCGGCACCTGGAGGCGGCAGCGTTGCCGCATTCTCCGGCTCGCTTGGTGCAGCTTTAACATCCATGGTTTGTAACTTAACCATAGGCAAGAAGAAATATCTTGATGTTGGGCTGGAGATGAAAAACATTCTTGCTAAAGCTGAAGAATTGAGGAAAACATTTACTTTGCTTATCGATCAGGACACTGAGGCATTTAATAAAGTGATGGAAGCATATAGCTTTCCTAAGGAAACGGATGATCAAAAAGCATTACGCAGTGCAGCAATTCAAGCAGCGACCAAAGAAGCAGCACTTGTACCGCTGAGAGTGATGAAGCATGTCATCGATGGATTGGCGCTGGTTAAGGTTGTAGCTGAAAAGGGTAATGCAAACTCAATTAGTGATGCAGGTGTGAGCGCGCTGATGCTGCACGCCGCCGCCGAAAGCGCTACGCTCAACGTTCAGATCAATCTTAACATAATAACCGATCAGGAATTTGTTGGATGGCATGGGGATGAGGTTATTTCACTTCAACGAACCTGCAAAGTTCAAGTTGAGGAAATACTTCAAATCGTAAAAGAAAAGATTAAACAATAACTCTGAAGTAAAAAAGATGTTTAGTGGAACAAAAGACGAGCCATAAAGCTCACCTTTCAGGTATAAATTGTCTAAAATCTGCCAGAACGTAAGTTTGTGAAAGAATTATCTACCAATGAGGATTCGTTCGGCAAGGGGTTGCGGCAATCCCGCCTTCCGTATTTTATCAGAAGCAGTTTTCACATCGTACTCTGCACGGATATTTTCGTACATCCATGTATCTGTATCAAAAATGCCAAAGCTTAGTTTCCAATTGAGATCGCGCGGTTGTCCTACGCTTCCAACATTAATGATGAATCTTTTACCACGAACAACTTCCCGTGCCCAGTAATCTTCTGAAAATATTACAGGTGAGTGCGAATGTCCGATGAAGCAAATTGGTTGGGTAAAAAAGTCGAAATTAAATTGTGCTTCTGATGGTGAGAGAATATAATGCCATTCTTCCGGCTGATATGGTGACGAGTGTGTGAAAAGCAATCCATTTAGTCCTAATTTATTTGGCAGTCCGCGTATAAATTCTTTGTTTGACTCTGTTAATTGTTTGCTCGTCCACATGACGGCATTTCGGGCATATGGATTGAAATCTTCTATCTGCTTCAAGGATGTTGCTGCTTCATCGTGGTTACCAAGCAAAATTTTTGAGGTCGCTTGTCGAACGAGGTCGATGCACTCATTAGGGTTTGCCCCGTATCCTATAATATCTCCGAGACAAACAATTTCGTTAATATTTTTTTGTTTGATTAACTGAAGGGTTTTATCCAGTGCCTCAAGGTTTGAATGAATATCTGAAATAATTGCAATACGCATAACGATTATGTCTTCTGTTGTTTCTTCTTTGCTGCAGGGAAAAGAATGTTGTTAAGAATCAGCCGATAGCCGGGAGAATTTTTATGTAAGTTCAAATCAGTGGGCGGATCGCCGACAGCGTGCTGGTAGTCTTCCGGATCATGACCTCCATAGAATGTAAATGTGCCCCGACCATAATTTCCGTGGATGTACCGCACTTCCTCGGTGCCTTCTTTCTCTGCAAGTATAGTAATATTTTTTTTGATCAAGCTCTTCTTGAAATTCGTTGTTTGCCCCATGAAACCTTTAATGATGTTCGCATGATCCTGAGTCAGCATTGTTGGGACCGGGTCGTACTTCGCCGAGAATTCAAAGAGTGTGAAATAATCGGTTTCTGGATTTGATACTGCCGGGGCGATTGGGCTTGGCGGAATATCGATATCAGAATATTCATATACCAATGGATTTTTTTCCAATGTAAAATTATCGAACGCAAGACACTTCGAATAATCTAATTTTTTCTGTGCGCCTGGGTCTGGAGGGTCGCCATCATACATAATATCGCACATATCGGTGTTTTCTGCTGCAAGTGCAACGTCGAATGCATCTGTTGCCGAGCACATCGCAAACATAAATCCACCTGCTGCAATATAATCTTTTATTTTACGTGCAACCGCTTTCTTCATCTCGGAAACTTTCTTGAAGCCGAGCTTCTTCGCTTCCTTCTCATACATTGTTTGCTGTGCAATGTACCAGGGGGTTGCCGCAAATTGTGCATAGAATTTTCCGTACTGCCCAGTGAAGTCTTCATGGTGGAGATGAAGCCAGTCGTACGTGAGAAGTTTATTCTGCAGAACTTCGTCATCCCAAACTTTTTCATATGGAATTTCAGCAAACTCCATCGCAAGCGTTACAGCATCATCCCATGGAAGAAAGTTTGGCGGTACGTAGACTGCAATCTTAGGAGCTTTCTCTAATCGAACCACATCCATGTTGTTATTCTCATTCTGAATGTCGGAGTAAATCTGTGCAGATTGTGAGCCGGTTAGCTCCTCAAAAAATACTCCGCGGATTCTACACTCCTTTGTAACAATATCATAATTATCGAGCATGAAAGAGCCAGCGCGATAATTCAGCAGCCAGTCAACGTCTAAGTTTTTTGTCAATGCCCAGTACGCAATCCCGTATGCTTTAAGATGATCTGTTTGCTTCAAATCCATCGGAATGAGAATTTTCTGAGCGAAAAGTGAGGAGCTTGGAATGAAGATCAATATGAAAAGAGTTATCAGTGCCGACTGCCAAGTTCTGCGAGATAATCTGCTATCCCAAAACCGAAATCTGAAATCTGTAATCAAATATTATCTCCCCTTAACTCCCGTATTCTCCGGCGCACTTCATTGACGAAAATAGAGCTAGGATATTTTTCCAAAAGCTGTTGGTAAGTTTCGATAGCTTTGTCTTTATCCTTTATGCCAAGCTGGTAAACTTGTCCCATTTTCATTAAGGTGCGGTCAAGGAAAATACTTTCCGGGTAATCCGTTGCCATTCGTCCGTACGAAGCAACTGCATCAACATATCGCCCCATCTGTGTGAGAAGATCGCCGATACTGATCAGAGCTTCATCAACGATATCTGTCTTCGGAAATTTCTTCACGAGCGATTCAAATATAACAAGTGCATCTGTTAGTTTATGCTGACGTTTTAAAAGATCAGCTCGTGCAAATTCCTTCAATGCTGCGTCGGTTGGTTGAAGGTTTTCTTGTATGAATATTTTTAGCCCAATCGCGTCGTTAGCAACATCGGAAATAGGATTATTCGTCAATGCGCCAAGTTTTTTTAGGGCATCTTCAAATTTTTGATTAAAGTAATCAAGCTCTGCCAGTCGCAATGCCGCTGTTTCTTTTTGTTGATTTACTGTATAGCTAATTTCGGTAAGCGACTTGTACCGTGCTTCTGCTTGGCTCAGATTGCCGGCGGCCAGATAAACATCGCCGAGGCATAACTTGCTCTCCATAGTAACAGAAGCGAAGCGTGCGTAGCTTTTTTCTATTGCTTCAAGCGCTGAACGAGCACCATCAAGATCGAGAAATTTATCTCGTTTGATTAAAGCAATTCGATGAAGAGAGCGTGCGGCAATTTCTGTGTTTGGATATTCCGCTTCAACACGCTGGTAAGCTTCAACAGCACTTACATATGGAGATTGCGATTCTGAGTTGGTATTTGAAGGAAATGGATTTCTTAAATCAAATAATTTTAATGTATCGCTCAGCTCATCTGCTTCCTCGAGAGATCGTGCATAACCGAATTTTGCCATTGCTAGCTGCTCGAATTTTGGATGTTTGCTCATAATATCTTGATATGCCCTTTTTGCCGCCGAAAATGCTTTTTCTCGGAATGCCTGCTCTCCAAAATTAAAAAGCTCTCGACCACCAGCGCTCATTTTCTCATCGATAAACTTGTACACGCTGTAAGCGTTGTCAAAACGTTTGCCTTCCATATAGAGCCAAGCTAGAAGCCGATGAAATGAAACATTATCTATTTCAGTTTTAACAACATCTTCCACATTTGAAGTGGCAGCCGAAAGTCCATCAGCTCGCCCGGTATAACTTGATATACTTGATTGCACGAAACCGATTTGCGTCGGATTTTGACGCAGCATATTGAGATACTCACGTGTGGCATCTGCATAGTTCAACATTACGCTGTACATGTATGCGATGTCGGAGGTGAAGAGTGTTGGATTGTTGCACGCGGTGCGTCCGCGCTTATAAAGCTCGATTGTTTTATCAAACAACCTGCCTTGCACCATTGCAGAGCCAACAATACGATAGGTTATTTCATTCTTCGGATCAATTATAATTGCCTGTTCCCAAATCTTGAAAGCGTTCGATTCGTCTGATTTCAAAATGTAGATAGTGCCAAGCTGTGCAAGAAGTCCGATATCGTTTGGTGTTTTCCGAAGCCGAAGCTGCATTAAGATAATAGCGTTATCATAACGTTTGAGCTGAAGGTAGTTGCGCTTTAGCGCATCGAAAATAAAATAATTATTGGAATCTTTTGAGTAAGCCTCTTTGTAGAGTTTTACCGCTGTTTCCAGATCCCCCGCCCGCTCGTAGCTCTCAGCAAGCTTGATTTTGATATCGGATGGACGGTTCTGCGCATGAATAAGAAAATGAAAACCCCAAATGCACGATATAAAAAGGAAAATTTTCTGTATCTGACCAATGTAAACCATGGTAATAAATATAACAAAATTTATATAGAGATGGTTTGAAATTAATTTAAATGTTATTTGTTGATGCCGACTTTTTGTCATCAGGAAAATCGTAGATAAAATCAGGGAATTCCCTATTGACAATGCATTTAAGTTATTGTATCATGCATTTGTACGGTGCTGGCATCGTAACTTGGTACGAGTATGTTATCGTATCTTGGGGTACCCTGCCGTGGTGTATTACGATGGCAGGGTTTTTTTTGAGTTATGATGGCTTAACAATAAAATTAATCCTCACCTTTCGTGAATAATAAAAATACCTGATAAAGCGCCCAGAGGGAAGTTGAACCATGGGATCTTGTAAACGATAAAAATTGAATCCGGCGACTACCTAAACATTGTGCCGGAGAGGAGACTTGAACTCCTACAGCCGTACGGCTACATGACCCTGAATCATGCGTGTCTGCCAATTTCACCACTCCGGCATTGTATTCGGTGGGCAGGTCTGCCACCAAAGCCATTGAGTTTGTATAAAAAATTTCTCTTGATACAAGCTTGCCACAAAATCGTTACACGAAAACTCAAATAACTAAAGAGATTTTCGAGTCTTATTCAACAAAAATTGAATAAAGTATCAAGGAAACCAACTTATAATATGATCTCAATTGCTTCGGAACAAATTCCGCCATCTGAGCTACTTAATATTTCGTTATCAATTTACCAATTTCCATTTTGTTATCCAAAGATCTCTAAAAGTTCAGCAACCTCTTTTTCTTTGGTCTCGTTTTGATGCTCCAGCAGTCCAATCCCAATATTCTATACACGTTTTGGAGATATCAGTGCAACGTTGGAGAAATTGATTACCATTAAAAGGGGCTATTTTCCCGTTTATTTGATAGGTACTTCGAAAAACCTGATATAAAATCAGGGATTCCCTGATTGACTTTTGCTTGATATTTATTTAATTTTAGTATGAAAAGGCAGCCCAATCGAAAGTTCATATTGGATACTAAGTGTAAACCACTATGTGATGCTGGACTATCATTGGATGGACCTGAATTTATTTGAATTGGGATAAAAATTATAGATGATGGAATAATAAGAGGATATATTTATGAAAAGGTGGATCACATTTTCAATTATAATATTTTGTGTTGTTACCCTAACACAATCCGGGACAAAGAAACATAAAACGGACAGGTTATCAAAGATAACTTATAATTTTGCAGAGCGTGTTAAACAGGGTTTC
>CAYGZC010000017.1:0-59581 GCA_964354225.1 uncultured Chlorobiaceae bacterium
GAGGCAGTGGTTGGTGATTATGTTTTCCAGGAGCCGCTCAATCGCTCGATCAATGTTGATGCACGGTATATCCTGTTCATTCTGGATAAATACTCGAATGCTCAGAATATTTTGGATGAGTTAATGATTCGTTAACAATTAAATCCTATTAATTAGAAACCTGACAGGTTCCCATACCCGTCAGGTTTTTTTATTAACATTGATCCGGCGATAAATTAGCAAAACTGCCAAAATCAGAGAAATTTCTTAAAATACAGGGAGTAATTCCCCTGAAATCAAAAAATACTTCAAAAACCTTGCTATTCTTATATATTGTTTGTATTATTTAGATAGAAATATTTTCCTACGATACTCGTATAATTTTGACCACATTATCAGTAACCTTAAACGAAAGGGTATTTATGAAACACATTGATATAATATTCCGAATTCTTCTGATAGGACTTTTTATAACCATTTTCATTCATCCAATAGTCCTCCAGGCAAGCGATCAGGATGGTAAACAAATCCAATCGCAAAGAGAGCGAGCGATGAATGCAGCCCAGCAATTACGCGATTATCATCAACAGACTGCACTGGATGTAAAAAAATCAAAACTCGCTAAACTATCTTCCGCCCCATCAAAGGTTGGAATTAAAATCGATAGAACTTTCCAATCCACTTCAACGATTTTCTTTAACGACAATATGGAATCCGGAACAAATGGTTGGACAACAACGGCTTATTCAGGCAACGACCTCTGGCACCAGACAACAACTGATGCTAACTCACATCCAACAAGTTGGTGGTGTGGGATTGAATCACAAGGGAATTATTATAATGGAGAGCGAATAAATAATGCTCTTATATCGCCTTCAATTAGTCTTGCAGGAGCCGTCGGTACGATAAATTTATTATTCGCTGAAAAAATTATCACCGAGCTTGGATGGGATTTCTGCATGGTTGATGTAAGCAATGATGGTGGGGCAAGTTGGAAACATCTACGCGGTGGATATGGCTCGGCACCCTCAGGTGGTGGTTGGGTACCAAATGCCAATTTTGATAAGTATGGCTGGAAACTCTCAACACTCGATCTGACAGCTTATGCAAATCAAAATATTCAGGTTCGTTTTTATTTCGATACAGGGGATACACTCCACAACAATTTCCCCGGTTGGTATATCGACGATGTTTTAGTCTTTGATCAAGGTGGAATGATTACCGGAAAGAAATTCTTCGATATGAATGAAAACCATGCTAAAGATATCGGTGAGCGTGGTATAAAAGAGTGGTTAATCACAGCTACAACACAAGGATTTTCTTTAACAACACGAACGAATTACCGTGGCAGATATTGGCTACCCCTCCCACTTGGCACCTATACAATAACAGAAACACCACAGCCAAATTGGACACAAACATATCCAATCTCCGGACAGTGGGATATCAATCTTGAAACTCCGGATTCGTTAGTCGACAGTGTTCATTTCGGAAATTACACACATGCAAGTTTCGTGAATGGAATGAAGTTCCACGATCTGAATAAAGACGGCGTATATGATGAGGGTGATACAGTTCTTCCAAATTGGAAGATCATGCTTTCAGATACACTCGGTAACGTCATTGATTGGGATTGGACAGACTCGTTAGGAATATATCAATTATACATTTACCAACCCGGAACGTACGACATACATGAAGCGAGAAATGGAAAACACGGTTGGATACAATCGTATCCTCCTGAAGAATATTACAGAATCGAGGTTCTTGATCTTCATACAACATTCGATGGAAAAGATTTTGGGAATTATTATTCACCTAATACCAATTCCATCATGGGGATGAAGTTCGCGGATGCCAATAGAAATCATCTTAAAGATCCTGAGGAAATAGGCTTACCGGAGTTTACGATTAAGCTTTTACAGAAAGGCAATGGGAACAATTACCACAATTACAAGCAGACGACAACCGACAGCAATGGATACTATCAATTCCTTAGTGTAGTACCAGACACATATAAAGTCATCGAGATTCCTCGCGAGCCGTGGTGGCAATCATATCCCGAATCTTGCCACATTGTTGTGTTGACATCAGGTGGTTTGTTCGATATGCTCGATTTCGGTAATTACGAAATCACCCCGGGATCAATAAGTGGAATTAAATTTAACGATCTGGACACTAGCGAAACAAAAGACGATGGCGAAGTCGGCATTAGCGGCTGGACGATCATGTTGAGTGGGATGTCAGCATATGGCAAATCAGTTGACAATTCCACTGATACTGATGTGGATGGTAATTATAATTTCACAGGTTTGTGGCCCGGCAGCTATACGGTTAGTGAAGTATTGCGCTCTAACTGGCGACAGACTTATCCCGAAAACACGAAACCGTATTTTGTCACCCTTGGTCCTGAACAAAACTTAGCTGGTATAGATTTCGGAAATACTATTGATAGCAATTTCACTCTTGCATTCCGGACATTCTTACCTGAAAGTTTGGCTCTTGCAGTTGATAAAAATAGAAGACATAATCCAATTCTATTGAAACCCCATAAACTTGAGTTCTGGATAACACTTTATAACGATACAACAGTAGCATCCCATAGTCTTATCGTCTATACTACCTCATCGATGGATACTACAACGGTAACGTCTTCAAAAGCTGGAACAATAAAATATCTTGATACAAGATCCAAGAAGATTCAAATAACATTTGATGATTACGTCCCACCCGGTGACTCCGTTACCTTACATGGCTATTGCAAGAGTATGGGAATTCAACACGCTTCCTATCAAAAATGGTTACTTGCTGGTGGCTCAAAATATATTGGACATCGAGAAACATTTGTCAACTTGCGATGTTACCCGATGCCAAACGCAATCAATCTCTTGTCAGCTGGTGCTGGCACCAAGCTCAAGGTCGGTCTTGGTGGTCCACACTCGGTTGTGCATCGTAATTATAAAGATGTCATGAAATCTCTTATTGAAGGAAGAGATAATCGTATGCATCTTATCACAGGTGAAGCACGCTGTCTCGATAAATTCACTAACCGCGTATCGATCAAGCGACAACAAAATTTCATAACACCAACCAGAGGACAAAATAAATTGTTTGCCGAAGCTATTGCTTTACAGGCAAACATAAACGGTAGCGATTATGGAATTCTACCGCCAGGTTTTAGCAACCTGATATTCGATGATGGTGGAAGCAATCCGATGAACGAGTTACCGATCAGAACAATCGCTGCAGCATTGGATAGTTTCATGTCATCTTACAAAGACACTGCACATCCTCCAAAATGCGAGATGCCAATAACTTTAGCGGGCATGCATCCCGAATCGTTATGGACTAAAATAAGGATGATTAATAACGCATTCGTAGGACCGATTGATACATTCAGTTTTGTAACCGAACTACATTTCAAACCGGTTCGTGAACTTGCTGATGTCTGGTTCTTACGGATGGAGAGCTCGTTCATCCAGCAAGGTTCATATGCATTGAAACCGATTCCGGAAATGATACCTGAACAATTCATGTTATACCAGAACTACCCGAATCCATTCAATCCATCTACAATAATCGAATTCTATTTACCTGAAGCGAGTTTGGTAACATTGAAAGTGTACAACACGCTCGGTCAGGAAGTAGCGACACTCCTTGATAGGCAAGAGATGGATTATGGAACTCAGGAAGCGGAACTATCTTCATTTACCACTAATCTATCATCAGGCGTATATTACTACCGCATAGTAGCCGAGACGATCACGGATGAAGATAATCCGGTTGGACAAAAATTTGTTAGCGTGAAGAAGATGTTGATGATCAAGTGACGAAGTCAGTTGATCAGAAATCCCGTCCCGCCAAAAAGCGGGACGGGGATCCTCTTGAAGTAAAGAGAATCTGGGAAGTGAATATATGAAGGGTGGTGAGAATTTCTCATCACCCTTTTCATTTCATAAGAGGTAAATATTTTTCAACCGCTTTAGTAATTGATGGAATTCCTCGTGTTTACCATGCCCTATCTCATCTTCTTCCAACTTTTCATATTTAGCAAACAATTCATGATCTACTTTCTCAGTTAGAACTCTATCAGCCATCGGAAAAAGAATATTGTTTTCTTTGTGGATGTGGCTCATGAGGAGATTGACATATTTTTTAATCTCATCTGCTATCTGAGGCAATGCTTTGTTATCACCCGCCTTGAATTGACTATAAGCATCGTTCATATTTTTGATGTGACCTCGTCCGACCTGGTGTTCATAAAGCATTACACCGATAGGACCACCATCTTTTGGAATTCCATTTCGTTCTAGTTCGGGAAACAATAATTTTTCTTCTTTCCCATGATGGCATTTATCGGCAAAGACCTTCAAGAACTCGATTATTCTTTCCATATGTTCGGAATTTAAAACATTATTTTTCTGAATATTATCCGATACTTTACTCATAATATTCAGCATTAACGTTATGCCTTCATGTTCTTTCATTAGATCCGATGTTGCTTTCACTTAATTCTCCTTTCAATAAAGATATTTCAAAAATATGGCGACCTCAGATCATATTCTCTTGTTATGGTTGACTTTATAAAATCTAATAAGAGGAAATCATAAAAACAACTAAATCAGGCGATAGAACCAATTTTATCCCAATCGCTTCCTGAATCTCCATACACTTAATGAAAGAATAACAACTCCGAACACTAACAGCGCCAGAGCTTGCTGCCATAGCTCTGCAATTCCAACTCCTTTTAAAAATATTCCACGAATAATCACGATGTAATATCTCAGCGGAATCAGATAGGTAACATATTGAATTAACTTCGGCATATTCTCAATTGGGAACGTGAATCCTGAGAAGAATATGAACGGCATGAAGAAGAAAAATTGTGCGGTCATCATAGCTTGTTGCTGCGTTTTTGAAATCGTGGAAACGAACAATCCGAGTCCCAGTGTTGTTAACACAAACAATCCGCTCAATCCAAGAAGAAGCAGAATACTTCCGCGAAGTGGAACACCGAACCAAAATCTCGCAACGACAATCACCAACGCAACGTCAACAGCCGCAATCAACACGAATGGAAGCAGCTTTCCAATTATTAATTGATAAGGTTTGATCGGTGTAACCATCAGCTGCTCAAGCGTTCCAATTTCTTTTTCTTTTACAATACCGAGCGAGGTAAGCATCATTGTAATGATCATCAGTACCATTGCAAGAACACCCGGCACCATGAAGTTGCGGCTCTTCAATTCGGGATTGTACCAAACTCTGATCTCAGGATTGAGTCTTGCCGGCGCTACCATTCCCGGTAGTCGTTTCTTATATTCAACCAAAATCGACTGAGAATATTTACCGATGATCTGCGTTGCATAACCGATACTGATGTTTGCCGAATTCGCATCACTGCCATCCGCAAGCAGCTGGATGGAAGATTGCCGCATTGCAATCAGGTTACTTGAAAAATTCTGGGGAATCACCAGCGCCATCCAGACGTCTCCATCTTCGATAAAATGATCGATGTCCTTAAATGAATTTACTTCTTCTTTGATAACGAAATACCCGGAGTTTACAAATTGATTTACAAATTCCCGGCTCGTGCTTGATTTATCCTGATCGTAAACAAGCATCGGAATATCCTTGATATCGGTCGTTGCAGCATAGCCAAGAAGTAAAAGTTGAACGACGGGTGCTACAAAAGAAACAGCCACCATCCGCTTATCCCGCCGGAATTGGAGGAATTCCTTGACTACGATATGGTAGATAGTTCTCATTTCAATTCGTCTTCTTCATTAAACGTACCGAGCTGATCATGATCATAATAACGGCGAATATTGCCATGTAGATTAATTGATCCCAATAAGCAGACGGACCTGCACCTTTCAATATTATGCTGCGCACTACAACGAGGAAAAACTTTGCCGGTGTTATATTTGCAATAATTTGTAAAACTAAAGGCATACTGCGAATCGGGAAAACGAATCCAGATAATAAGAACGATGGCAGTAGTGACGAAAATACCGAGACCATGAACGCTACTTGCTGATTATGCGTTACTGTTGAGATGAGTAGCCCTTGACCAAGTCCGCCAAGTAAAAATATTAAAATTCCAACATACAGCCACAGTATGCTTCCACGAATTGCTACGTCAAATAAGATGAATCCTGTGATTAGAACAAATCCTGAAGCAACAAGTGCGATAATGAGGTATGTGATCGTTTTACCGATGATGATCTCAACAGTAAGAAGCGGTGAAACCATCATCTGCTCCATCGTACCGCGCTCTTTCTCACGCACAACCGACAATGAAGTCGAAATAACTGCGCTGATCATCAAAATAAATCCAATCAAGCCCGGCACTAGAAACTTGGCTGTGCTTAGTTCAGGATTGTACCAAATCTTCGGACGAAAATCTATCGGTACAAACATCTCCTTACCCATTCGTGCTAGTACTTCAGCCGCGAGCTTTGATGAATAAGTTTGAATGATTGCACTCACATATCCGATTGCATTCGTAGCTGTATTTGCATTTGACCCGTCGATGATAATCTGAACCGCTGCATCTCTACCTGCAAGTAAGTTATGCGAGAAATTTGTTGGGATGACAATCGCAATCATAGCTTTGCCTTCATTCAAAAGATTGTCAATCTCTTTATAATTCTCAACAGAATAGTTGATGTCGAAATATTCAGTGTTGGAAAAATTTTGAATAAACTCCCTGCTCTGAGAGCTTTTATCTTGATCGAAAATTGCGGTCGAGACGTGCTTGACATTAAAGTTTAGAGCATAACCGGCAACCATTATGAGTAAAGCCGGAAAGAGAAGAAGCACGCTTAACGAGCGTTTATCCCGCCAAATCTGAAGAAATTCTTTTTTTACAATCGGCTTGATACGCTTGAAGATCATGCGGCTCTCTTCTTTGAATCTTCTTCGAGAAGATGAAGGAAAACATCCTCCAGCGATGGAACAATCTTATCGATCCTTTTGACGATAATTTGATTGGAAGAAAGAATAGAAGTGATCGCTTCTCGTCCATTCTTTTCTTCAGCGACACCAACATGTAGATAAGTACCGAAGAGTGAAATCTCAACAATCCACGCTTGATTTCGCAAAAGATCCATTGCCGCAACGACATCTGAAACTTCTACCTCAACTATCGGATAAGTGATGTGTTGTGTTTTCAATTCTTTCGGGCTACCATTTGCAATTAATTTTCCGGTATTGATGAGAATTAGATCGTTGCAATATTCCGCTTCATCAAGATAGTGTGTTGTGACCAAAACTGTTACTCCTTGCTCGGAAAGCTTGTTGATAAGCTCCCAGAAATTTCTGCGAGATATTGGATCGACACCACTGGTCGGTTCGTCGAGAAAAACTATTTTTGGCTCGTGAAGTATTGCACAACCCAGTGCGAGCCGCTGCTTCCATCCACCCGAAAGTGTTTTCGTCAAGCTTCTATCGCGACCTTGAAGTCCAGCCATCTCAACAACCCACGCCATTCTATTCTTGAGCCGATCATTCGAAAGCCCATATACTCCACCGAAGAAACGGATGTTTTCCTCTACGGTTAAATCTTCGTAAAGAGAAAACCGCTGCGACATGTAGCCAATATTTTGTTTGACAAGCTCGGTTTGAGTATTAATGTCAAACCCTCCAACTTTTCCTGTCCCGGAAGTAGGAACAAGCAAACCACATAGCATCCGAATGGTTGTTGACTTCCCGGCACCGTTAGGTCCGAGGAAACCGAATATTTCCCCACGACTTATTGCAAAGCTGACCTTGTCAACCGCTATGAAGCTGCCGAATTTCTTCGTGAGGTTATTTACTTCGATTGTGTAATCGGACATATTTACTGCTTTAAAACCTCTCCTCTAATCGTTGATGGGGCGATGTTCCCCTCTCCCATTTGGGGAGAGGGGATTCAGGGGTGAGGGTTTTCATCAATGAAATAAAAATATTCTCTAACGATGGATTAATCACACGCCACTCTTGAACTTGAATTTGTTCGCTATTAAGGTGTTTCTGAACATTAGGAAAATCCCGCTTACTGTTTTCCATAACAATATTCAACCGATCACCAAATGCCTGTACATCTTTTATCTGCGGATTAGTTTTCAGGACTTTTGCCGCTTGTCGAATTTGATCGCACACGATTTCAACAACTTCGCCTTTCATTAATCCCTTAACATTTTGTGGTGTATCGACAACCATGGCTTTTCCGTTATTCATCAATGCAACACGACTGCATCTCTCTGCTTCATCGAGATATGGTGTGCTCATAACAATAGTGATATTCAATTTCAAAAGACTCGATAAAATTTTCCAGAAATCTCGCCGTGAAACCGGATCGACACCCGTAGTCGGCTCATCGAGAAATATTATTTTGGGATGATGGATCAGCGTACATGCAAGTGCAAGTTTTTGCTTCATTCCGCCGGAGAGTTGCTCGGCTAACCGCTTGCGAAACGGCGTTAGACGTGTAAATTCCAGCAACTCCTCTCTCCTTGTTTTGAAATCATACACCTCATTGATCTCTGCGAAGAACTCTATGTTCTCATCAACAGTCAAGTCGCCGTACAAACTGAAGCGTTGAGAGAGATAACCAATTTCCTTATTGATTTTCTTTGAATCTTTTATAAGATCGAAACCAAGAATGGTAGCTGTTCCCGAAGTTGGAGTCAAGATACCGCATAGCATTCGGAAAGTTGTTGTCTTCCCTGAACCGTCCGGTCCAACAATACCGAACATCTCACCTTTTTTAATAGCGAGTTGAAGATTATCAACAGCGATGATTTCATCGAATCGTTTTGATAAATTATTTATATCAATGATGGACATACTAATAATTCAATTCATCAATTCAGGAGCGAAGCTCCTTCACAACGATGGGCTGGTTTCTATAACCGCATCCGCAGGCATGCCGGGTTTCAATGTCTGTTCGGGATTTAGTATCTCGATCTTCACACCGAAGACGAGCTTTGTACGGTCTTCTTTTGTTTGGACATTTTTCGGAGTGAACTCTGCAATAGATGAAATGTAAATAACTTTTCCGGAGAATGCTTTCTTAGGTTCTGCATCGATATATACCTTCGCATCCTGTCCTAATTTCACTCTGGCAAGCTCTTCTTCCGAAACATAAATGATTAGGTGGACTTTATCAAGACGGGAGATTCTAAACAAGGATGCATTAGGCATGACTACCTCACCCTCTTCAATTGCTTTTTGAGTTATCACCCCGTTAATCGGTGCAACTACAAATGAATCGTCGATCTTCTTTTTAATCGCTTTCACCTGAGCAACCGCCTGATCGCGACGTGCACGCGCTGCGTCGATTTCCTCTGGTCGTGAGCCACGTTTCAATTTATCATAGTTTTGCTTTGCGAGGATTTGCCGGGTGCGGGCATCATCAAGCTGCTTCTGTGTGATACTACCTTCCTTGAATAATCCTTCAGTTCGATTGAGATCGTCCTCGGCATTCCTGAGAGTTGCTTCTGCCTGAGTAATATCTTCTTCACGCGCACCTTGAACAGCAAGCTTGTATTGTGCTTCTGCGGCTGCGACATTTGCTTTAGCCTGGTCGAGTTGTATTTCCCAGTCGGATCGATCGAGTAACGTCAAAGTATCTCCGGCTTTTACATTCGAACCTTCATCAACCAGCAATTTTAAAACTTGCCCACCGACCTTTGCACTAACCGTTACCTCAGTTGACTCAATTGTACCTGAGGCGGAGATTTGTTTGTCGTTATTTCCCGAACATCCGATCAGAACCAACACAAAGAGGAGATATAAAAGATGTTTCATATTTATTTAGTCGTTATTTGATTGTTTCACTTCAATATTGCCACAACTTCTTGCTGTCTCGGTTCACCTGTAACGATGACTTCATAATTCTTAGAGATATAGACATCGATTTCAGTTCGCACTCCAAAATCACCGATAAAATATATCCCCGGTTCGATGGAGAACGAAGTCTCTGGAATGATAGTGCGCTCATCTCTTGTTTCCAAATTATCAATATTTGCGCCGCTGCCATGCACATCTTCCGTTATCGAATGTCCCGTGCGATGTATAAAGTATTCACCGTACTCATGCTGCTTGATGTAATTCCGGCACACATCATCCACATCACAGCCGCGGACTGTTTTCTTTTCAGTAAAAGATTTCTTCAGATAATCCACTGCTGTATCACGCGCACCCCTGATGATATTGAAAATCTTCGCGTACTTTTCGGGAACCTCCTTCCCGAGATATCCGACCCACGTAATATCGTTCTGTGTTGCGCCGGGTTTGTTCTTCCTTGCCCACAGATCGATAAGGACAAAATCTCCTTCGTGCAATTCTGAATGGACATTCTTCGTCGGCTCGTAATGTGGATTGCCGCTGTTGGCATTTACGGAACAGTTAGGAGCTTCGTTTGAAATTAAATCGTTGTCATGGAAATTCTTGAGCATGAACTGTTGCACATCATATTCCGTGATGCGCTCTTTGCTCACTATTCGCTGCTTCATAAATCCGAATGTCTTATCCACCAGTGCCCTCATGATTCGTGCAGTCTCAAGATTATCCCGATAGGTTTCTTCCGTCCAGCGTGCCTCGAAGTATTGAGTGAGATTCATAGAGGAAACAACATTCACTCCAAACTTTCTTACCATTTCAATTGTACCAGCATCCACTTTTGAGATGTATGGAATTGCATTGTCGGGTGAATATTCCATTGCAATTGTCTTCATTCCAGATAGTATCTTCTTCAATCCCTCCTCCAGCGACTGCCAGCTCAAAAATATGGTTTTCTCACCGGGGAGATGATCAAGATTCCAGCGCTCGATGCTGTGAACGAGTTTCTGAGGTTCACCATTTGCCGGAATTAGACAGAAGAACCGCCGCGTGTTCATAACATGCACTGGATATTCAAGGATGCGCTGAGCATACTCATTCCGTTTCCAGAAATCATAAAACAGCCAGCCGTCAATCTTTTGTTCACGAAGTGCGGCTTGAATGGATTGGATTTTGTTTATCATTGCTTGCGTGGGTTTGGTTCCTTTAATGGACATTTGAATTCTTCAATTGAATTAATAATTTATTATCGCATCAAAATATACGGAGGGTTGAGGGAAGAAGCAAGACGGACGAAGATTGACTCGACTAGCGATATATATCTTTTCGATGTTTGATACGATAAATAAATACCTTCCTCTGCTTATCATCGATCATAAACAGCACTCGATAATTACCTATACGAATGCGATATCCTTCTTCTGCTGTTAGTTTTTGAACTCCGATAGGACGTGGATCAAGTCCTAACTGAATAAGACGTCGCGAGATGCGTTCTACTTCTCGATCGGGCAGGGCATCAAGGTCTCTTTGAGCTGATGGTTTAAGTGTTACTTCGTATACCACGTTTCTTTAAATATTCTGTGAGCGAAATATCTTTACCATTTTTACGCCTCGCAGCTAATAGGTCAGCTTGGTCTTCGAGAAGCTCGATTATCTCACCAAAGGTTGGAATTTTTTTTAGCGCTTCCCATTCCTTTCGAGGAATCTTGATATATGATTTATTTTTCGTCAGCATATTTTAGATTGCTCCTTTCACATCAAAATATACGGAGGGTTCCGGGAAGAAGCAAACGTGATAATAATTAAGGGGATAAAGGATTTGTTTTTATATAAATTAAGCCCCAACCATTTTATTTTCTATCAAAGAACGGATTCTTCGAGCTAACACTCAGCGGAATTCCGTAGGCAATCTTTACATCATTTCCGAGAAGTTTCATTTCGAGTACTGCTTGTCCCACTGTGTACATGATTCGATTATCAACTCTCGAATCCATAGCGGTGCTGACTGTGGAGCCAATAGCAATCCCTAAATCACCAGTATTAAAAACGCATGGATGATCAGGGTATTTATTCTTTTCCTCGCAATTGACAAAACCACACATAGTGCAAGGAGTCAGTCCGATGCTTTTTATCTTGGTACCCATAAGTATCATACATTGGGCTGAAAGAATATTGTTTGCATCTCTGAGGAAGAACGCCGGCACATTTTTACGACCTGCGATTTCTTTCAACTTATCGGAAATCTCTTTGATACCTTCTTGCTCAACAAGTGCGATGACTAAATTATCAATCCCTCGTGCTTTTGGAGCGGTGCGTGCGGCTATCATCATCTCCTCAGCGATGTTGTGGATTGTGTTTGAGCGGATGTTTTCTTCGTAGATTAATTTCATATTTAATGAACTGAATTTTCTACAGTAAAATACCTAATAACTACTTTACATTCAAATCCCAAGGGGATAGATACCTACATGTAGTGAAATTCTCCTGCTCCTGAAACGTTTTGTTCGGGGAGCACCTGGTTAGATCGTACCTGCCGGTTACAGCAACAGACGTGATGCTCTTACTGATCCCTCGACGATGATTTGGCGCAGATCACTTGATGAAATGTAAGGATCAATCGTCACGTCATCATAGTAGAGGCCGTGGGAATCTAATTGAGAAAGCGATTTGTCTTTCGGAATTGTAGATTCTGGAAGTAAGAGATGAAAATACCGACCTTCGTGAGCGACATCGCAGCGCATCTTGTACAAGAAGTTCACACATTCTTCCGCGGTCATGAAAATGTCGTCTCTTTTCACGGCCCTGGAAAGCAGGGTGCGATGCTCGTCAGTGCAAAGTTCTTGGAAGAACTTCCTAACATAAACTTTAGATTCGCTTTCGCCTTGATAATTGTAGAATAGTTTCGCAACTGCCTCGGCTGCTATTATGAAGAAGAAGATTTGCAGCGCTGGTCGGCCCTTGGCGACCTCCTCCACTCGATCAGAAAGCCAAACGAGCCTTGCCGCTTGATGAAGTATTACTGCTGCGATATTCGAATTTGAGGAAATCTGTTCCACTGAGGCGACGTACAGTTCTGCCTCTTTAGGATCTACAAAAGCAGATTTTAGAACATCACCATAATTTATGTGTGCGATGTGCATGGTGGAGGTGCGCCCTAACTATTAATATATGGTTTCAACAGAATACTCTTTTCTTTCATACTGTCGGTATAACATCCTACCGTAAAATACTTAATAACTCTTTTACATTCAAACATGTAGTGAAAAGTATTTCATGGATTCTCAATTATCAATCAAAGTATTTTAATCGCTGTCCCCGCAGTGTCTTGGATATTATCTCAGTGTTTGACCTTATTCACCTAATCCATTGCATCTGTCATATTATCCAACAACTTCGATAATATCTACTAATCCACCTGTTGCGGGGAACAGCGAGTTTTTATCACCAATTGTACCTTGTTTCAGTTTTGCAAAATAAACCCATCTCCGGGTGTTGCGGGCACTGGGGAGGACAGCGCCAAGCAAGTGGGATCCCGGAGAATGGGCAATATATAGATTAAAATAAATTTCCATGGTTAAAAGATTTATCACTCCATCAATGCTTCAACGATCTTTTTCAAGACACCATCGTTTTGATAGTATAAGCTGTGTCGTAATTTTATCTGATGCATAATATTTTCTCCAACTTCTGTAATCGTCTGGCGAAGCGATTCGGTACGCCGTTTCACACCCGTCACGTTTTGGGTTTTCCTTTTCAAAATCATCGATTTGTAAATAGATTGAGCGGCTGAATCTATCTCGGTTGTATCAACTTCAGTTGTAACGTCTACGCGCTTGAATATACTATCAGGATATTCATTACCATTTTTCAAATCAGCCAAATCATAATCGAAGAATAATACACGCAGCCATGAAAACCCGAGTGCACACCGCTCGAAGATGATCTCAAGAACACGGAGAAAAAGTCCAACCACCATAGGACGAAGAAATATCCACTCAAGTATCCGTGCGACAAGTTTCCATTTCTGTTCAATATGCTCTATGTATAAATACCGCGGTGCCGAGGTCAAATGCAGAATTAAATCAGCTTCATCGCCGTAACTTGTAAAGAGTGAGATTGGCTTTTCTCTCATAATTTTTTTTAGATTCACCGTTGATGGACCATATGCCTGTCTCATGATACGACCTGTAATAAATTTAATCGGGCTAAAAATCAAACCCCAAATAAGGTCTCCAATCTTCGCTACAAACGAGAGAATCCATCCATAAAGAATCACACTCATAAGTAATATC
Source organism: uncultured Chlorobiaceae bacterium (assembly GCA_964354225.1). GTDB lineage: Bacteria > Bacteroidota > Ignavibacteria > UBA10030 > SZUA-254 > CAYGZC01. The sequence continues at coordinate 14,100 of CAYGZC010000017.1, forward strand.
ATTATTAAGTACCATCCATCAATGTTCTGCAGGTCAAGTATTTTTGTATTCATAACGAACGAGAGGATTTGCAGCATTAAAAATAATCCGATTAACACAAGGATGGTAAAAATAGCATAAGCTGAGATAATCCGAAAAATTCGGAGTGCCGGTTTGAATGCTATGAGCGGTGTGCCGAGAAGAATCACTTTGCGCGGATGAATATTTTCGTCTAACTGTTTGAGCACTTCAAGCACAACATTTCCACCATGTGAATGTGCGATGAAGTTTACCATAAGGGGAGAAGAAGAGGTTGCACCAATTTTATTTGCCAATATTCTGAGAGATGAGGCGATTTTCTTGGCACCAATCATACGGCTGTGATGGCGGTTTTCACCAGACCAGGAAAAAGATTCGTATGTCAAATCGTTATCAAGAGCAGGCTGCCAGACAGTCTTTGCGATTCCTTGTTTTGAAAGTGTCCTTTCCAGTCGATTTGCAAATGTTACTTCACCATCAGTACCAAACTTCCACCAATTTTCATCTGCAGCAAATGTACCGTGTATGATAATTGTAATTATCCGTTCCATCAATTACCCAGGTATTACAAGAACAGTTTTATTAATTTAATCGCTGTTCCCGCAAGTTCTTTTATGCTGCCCGTAAGTTTGTTTATTTGATCGTTTTCATTTGTCGATTCTTTTATTATCTCCAACAGTTTCATTAATCTTTCCTTATCCACTTTTTGCGGGAACAGCTTGCTTATTTCAATATCTGTAAGCCGTGTCAGTCCAGAAATTTCTGATGCGAGTTGAGCATCGGTTTTTTGTGCGCTCTTTTCTGCAATTTCGTCAAAACGTCCCATAATCATCTCCTCTTTAATAATGATTTTGCTTCATCAATGATAGACCTAATATTTTCAATTTCACCCTCATATGATTGAACTTTTTCAAAGACAGCGTTGAGATCCTCGAAGGGTAAGACTTGCTTCGTATCGATATTTAGTTTTGATAAAAGATTCTCTCTTGTTTCAGTAACCTCCGCCGCAGATCGTAGATGAGCGGTCAATGCTTGATTTATGACAAGCATATTATCGTAATGCGCTATAATGGAATCGCGCAAAGATTTTTCAATTGTGGAAATTGCATCGAGAAGCGTATCTCTTCGTTTTTTTATTATTTTCGTTCCGGTGTTTGTGAATTCGAAGAAGAGAGTATCTTTTTTATTTTTATTCTGCTCAACAGTGATAGAATCTAAAATCCCGGAATCGTGCATGTAATTATCCAAGAATTTTGGAATCCAAATTTTATCGAGGAAATCATTCGTTCTTTGCCTGCGCTCGGCGATGTATTGATCGAGCATTGCAAGATGACTTTTCTCTGAAGCGCGAATCATCCCTGTAAGCTCTTCACTAAGCTGCACTGCCTGCTGAGGAACAGTTGCACAAGAGGTAAATATAACAAGTAACCCGAAGCACGTTGACCAACAAAATAACCGTCTCATATTTTTCACATTTTTAATTAATAAATCACAATATGAATGCTAATAAATATTTAGAATTACCCTTCACCCATGATCATTCTTTGGAGGATAAACTCTTTAATTGGGACAGAAAAATCCCCTTCCGAGTTCCTCCTCAGAAAATATTAATCGACAAGAATTGAAGAGAGATTTATTTGGGTGTAACCATCTTAAGCGCTTCATCAAGCGCGTCACGAAATTTCCCGATCTGATTATCGAAAATCATGACGCTTGATCTTGTAAATTTCTTTTCACCTTCTTTCGATGGTTTGCTCTCGGCGATTGTCAAGTATTTAGATTTGTTCTTCGCCTCCTTGACATCGATGAAATATGTGCGGTCTCCCGCTTTGATAGTTTTTGAAAAGAGTGCTTCCATTGGAACCTCCGATTAATAGTTAATATAAATAGTTAATTAGTGAAAACACTTTTATGTTTGGTAAGGGAGAATAAACTCCTGATTGAGTAGTCTTCCATGGGAGAGTACCCTCCCAAGATTGTTGCCCTATTTTTGGAAAAGATATAAAATTTTCTTGCGAATGTCAAGGAAAAAATATAAAAATATAAAATAAAAAACCCCCAACCTTATTCAGATTGAGGGTTCTTTGTAAATTACTATGTACTGGTTACTTACGCTCTTTATTAGTACATATCTCCCATACCGCCGCCGTGCGGCATTTGCGGCATTGGTCTCTCTTTCTCCGGTTTTTCAACAACTGTTGCTTCGGTTGTCAAGAGAAGTCCCGCCACGCTTGCAGCGTTCTCGAGCGCAATGCGTGTAACTTTCGTCGGATCAATGACACCGGTCTGAATCAGGTTTTCATATTTTTCAGTCTGAGCATTAAATCCGTAATCGTCTTTGCCTTCCTTCACTTTATTCACAACGACCGCGCCCTCCAAACCGGCATTCTGAACAATCATACGGATTGGTTCTTCAAGAGCGCGCTTTACAATCTCGATTCCGATCTTTTGATCTCCGTTATCTACCTTCATGCCGTCAAGCTTTGGCGCTACCCGAAGATATGCAACTCCACCACCGGGTACGATACCTTCCTCAACCGCTGCACGGGTCGCATGAAGTGCATCTTCTACGCGCGCCTTCTTTTCCTTCATCTCAACTTCTGTTGCTGCTCCAACTTTCAGAACTGCAACACCACCGGATAGTTTCGCCAAACGCTCCTGTAGTTTTTCTTTGTCATAATCAGATGTCGTTTTGTCGATTTGATTTTTTATTTCATTGATACGTTTTTTAATATTTTCTTTCTTACCAGCACCTTCAACGATAGTGGTATTATCCTTATCGATGTTGATCTTCTTTGCAGTACCAAGGTAAGAGAGTTGTGTATTTTCAAGTTTGAATCCCATTTCGTCCGAGATAACTGTTCCACCTGTAAGAACAGCGATATCTTCAAGCATTGCTTTTCGGCGATCGCCGAAACCCGGAGCTTTCACCGCTGCAACTTTAAGCGTTCCACGGAGCTTATTCACCACAAGTGTAGCTAGCGCTTCACCTTCAATGTCTTCCGATATGATAAGAATTGCGCGACCTGCTTGAGCGATTTTTTCTATAATCGGCAATAGATCTTTCATCACACTGATTTTTTTTTCATGAATAAGAATATAGGGATCTTCGAGCCTGGTTTCCATAGTATCAGCATCAGTAACGAAATAAGGCGATAGGTAACCGCGATCGAACTGCATTCCTTCAACCCATTCTACCGTTGTCTCTGTTCCTTTTGCCTCTTCAACTGTGATAACTCCATCTTTACCGACTCTCTCCATTGCATTTGCGATCAGCTCACCAATTGTTCGATCGTTGTTTGCAGAGATTGAACCAACCTGAGCGATCTTTTCTTTATCATCACCAACAGTTTTACTGATCTTCTTCAGTTCTTCAACAACTTTAATAACTGCAAGATCAATCCCGCGCTTTAAATCCATCGGATTTGCTCCAGCTGTTACATTCTTCATTCCTTCACGAACTATTGCCTGAGCAAGCACCGTGGCAGTTGTCGTTCCATCACCAGCAACATCCGAAGTTTTACTGGCAACTTCGCGCACCATTTGTGCGCCCATGTTTTCGATTGGATCTTCAAGCTCTATTTCTTTTGCAACAGTGACACCATCTTTTGTTACGGTTGGTGCACCGAATTTTTTATCGAGGACAACATTACGCCCTTTTGGACCAAGTGTTGCCTTGACAGCATCAGCAAGTTTGTCCACACCGCGTTTCAAAGCAGCGCGTGCTTCTGCATCATAAGTAATTATTTTTGCACCCATAATTTTTACACTCCTTTTAATGTTTTAATATTATTATTTTCATTGATTAAACAATAGCAAAGATGTCACTTTCACGCATGATCAGATATTCCTGACCATCGATCGTGACTTCTGTGCCGGAATATTTACCATATAACACTTTATCACCGACCTTTAATTCCATCGCAACCAACTTACCATCATCTGCTTTTCTGCCAGGACCAACGGCAACAACTTCACCGATGACTGGTTTTTCTTTGGCGGTGTCAGGTAGTATAATTCCCCCCTTTGTCTTCTCCTCAGCCGGAGAGGGCTTGATCACTATGCGATCACTTAATGGCTTAATTTTCATATATATATCTCCTTTATGTTAAGTTTATGCAAAAGTTAATAAAAAAGTTCATTATCGTAAAACCGAAAAGTAACAAGAAAAAAACGAAGATTTACACTCCGTAAAAAGCGATATAATATAATCAAATTTCCTAAGAAAATCAAGATTTCAGATGAGAGCGATTCTTCATCAATTTTGTATCAGTACGACCCTCAATTATGAGAACAAATTCGCCGCGTGGTGAGTTCATACTGAAATGAACGATTAGTCCTGAAATTTTACCCCGAATTGTTTCTTCAAATTTTTTCGTAAGCTCGCGGGAGATTGAAATATTCCGATCACCTAAAAATTCTTTCAAGTCTGAAAGTGTCCGCAAGAGTCTGTGCGGAGATTCATATAAAATGATTGTTCGATCTTCTTTCCTGAGTTCTTCGAACATTGTGCGTCTCCCTTTTTTCGAGGGAAGAAATCCCATAAAAAGAAAACGCTCCGATGACAACCCACTAGTGATGAGCGCAGGGAGAAATGCTGTAGGACCAGGAATCATAACAAGAGGAAGCTCTTCATCAAGTGCGGCACGAATGATTCGGTACGCAGGATCGGATATTCCCGGTGTGCCTGCGTCTGAAACTAAACCTATGGATACACCGCTTTTTAATTTCGTGATCAGCTCTGGAATCCGCCGCATCTCATTATAACTGAAGTAGCTGATTAACGGTTTGTGAATGTTATAGTGATCAAGGAGTATTTTTGTTGTACGTGTATCTTCTGCAGCGATGAGATCGACACCAGATAAAATATTAATCGCTCGAACGGAAATATCTTCCAAATTCCCAATGGGTGTACTGATTATGTAAAGAGTTCCGCGTCGAATTACTTCGCTCATGGATGAGGAAGTTTAACGATTACAGGTGGCTTACACTTAAATTCATTTTTTTGAATCAAGCGTTTAATTTTCTCAATAAAACTTTCCTCAAATCCTCTCTCAATCAACTGCACTTCTGAGCATCGTTCATCAATCATGAAATAGAGAAGCTGATCGACAAGCTTGTAAGAGAATCCAAGCTCACCTTCATCAGTTTGACCAGCCCACAGATCTGCACTTGGAATTTTTTCGATTATCTTTTTTGGAACACCGATCGCTTCAGCCAATTGCCAGACATGTGTTTTATATAAATCACCTAAAGGATTAATGGCACACGCAGTATCTCCAAATAATGTTCCATATCCTAAAAGGATTTCAGTCTTATTACTTGTACCGATAACAAGTGCTTTCTCTCTTGCCGAAATATCATACAGGACAATCATTCGCTGACGCGCCATAACGTTCCCCCGACGGATATTATCAACATTGGAAGCCGTGCCAAGATAAGCATCTACCATCGGACTAATATTAACAGTCTCATATCTAATGCCAAGCTCCTTCACAATCAACATTGCATCCGTCATACTCTCTGGATTGCTTGTTCGATATGGCATCAATACTGCAATTACGTTTTCTTTACCAAGGGCTTCTGTCGCCAGAAATGCTACGAGAGCAGAATCTACTCCACCAGAGAGACCTATAATACCTTTCGTAAATCCAGCTTTCGAGACTTCTTCACGTATGAAATCAGTCAACAGTCGCTTGGTTATTTCGGGATTCAAATTTAGATTTGCTGATTTTTTATTATTCTTGTTCATGCTAATAAAAGATAACAAAAAGTGGATGTGATAACAAGTCTTGATTTTTCCCTCAAACTTGTGTAAGTTTTAATAGATACACTTAATAACAACCTCAATTCAAGATGAAAATAATATGAAGACCCTGTTAATTACTCTCTGCCTCTTAATTACCTCAATTTATGGATTCTCTCAGGAGTCGAAACTTGGGAAACTTCTAACAAAACAATTATCTGTCCTCAATAACGACGATGAAACTGTGGTGTTTATTTATTTTACCGATAAAGGAAACACTAAACAATTCAGAACTACTCTTGCTAATTCGATAATCTCACAACGCTCAATCAACAGGCGAATGAAAGTGCGCGGCATGAATAACATTATTGATGAGCAGGATCGCCCCCTCGATCGTTCATACGTCCAAACTATATCAAATCAGGTAGTGAAAGTGCGACACGAACTTAAATGGTTCAACGCTCTTAGTGTTGTTGCAACAAAAGCGCAGATCGATGTTTTACGGAATTTTCCATTTGTTAAAGAAATCGAGCTTGTGGGTCGATGGAAAAAACGAATCGGGGATGAAGAGGAACAAAATATCAAATATCCAGAAACATTGAGTGGATTAAGTGGAACGACTTCATTGGATTATGGAACATCGTACACACAAGCGAATCAAATCAAAGTCCCTCAAGTTCATAATCTCGGTATCTACGGTCAGGGAGTTGTTGTTGGTGTTTTCGATAACGGTTTTCGGATCCTTAATCATGAATCATTCTCATCAATGAACATCATCGCCCAGCACGATTTTATCGATCATAAAGAAAGTGTCATACCAAACAATGATAGTGTAAAATATGGATCACATGGAGTAAATACACTTTCAACAATTGGGGGATACAAGCCCGGACAATTGATTGGTCCTGCATTCAAAGCCGATTATATACTTGCACGGACAGAAAACGATTCGAGCGAAACTCCAATTGAAGAAGATTACTGGGCGGCTGCAATTCAATGGGCAGACAGCATAGGGGTGGATGTAACAAGTACTTCACTAAGTTACCTCACTTATGATTCACCATACACCAGCTGGACATGGGCTGATATGGATGGCAACACAACGCTGATTACGAAGGCTGCTGATCGTGCTGTGGAATTAGGAATTATTGTGGTGGTTTCTGCGGGAAATGCCGGTGCAGGTGACGGTATACATAATACTCTAGGTGGACCAGCCGATGGTGACAGTGTTATTACAGCAGGCGCAGTAGATTCGTTCGATGTACGGGTCAGTTTTAGTTCTGTTGGTCCGACTACAGATGTACCACCACGTATTAAACCGGATGTTATGGCAATGGGCAGAGGTGTAAAGGTAGCAAGCTCTACCAATACTACCGGATACGGAAGAGCTAGCGGCACATCGTTCTCATGCCCGCTTACAGCAGGTGTTGCGGCACTGATTCTGAGTTCGAATCCAACACTAACACCTATCCAAGTTCGAGAAGCTATGCGTCAAACGGCAAGCAATGCCGCATCACCAAGCAATTTGTTGGGTTGGGGAATTCTTAACGCCGACAGCGCAATTAAATATTATGGTGCTTTACCCCTCGGACGAATCAGCGGTAGTGTTTTCGAAGATCTAAATGGTGACGGCATTAAAAATGCAGGCGAACCTATTATTTCAGGAAGGAATATCCGTCTCACCGGTACACAAACCGACTCAACGACCACTGATGCTGAAGGCAATTACTTTTTCGATAGTCTTGCTATCGGCACATACACCATCACCGAAGAAATACCAACGGGGTGGATCGAAACTTATCCCCGTTGGTCACATTCTATCACACTTCTTCATGGGATTGATACATCCGGACTTAATTTTGGAAATGTGTATCTGCCCGACACGGGAATTAACATCGATCCGGGATGGCATTTACTCTCCAGTCCTTATTTACTGATGAACACTCAGAAGAATTTGGTGTATCCGGATATTAGTTCAGATATTTTCATATATCATAATTCCTATATTCCACTTGATACGGTGCCTTTGAAAATCGGGTATTGGGGGAAATTTGATTCTCCGACAAAATTGTTACTAACGGGAATGCCGCGATTGAGCGATACTATCGATGTCAGAGCCGGTTGGAATATCATTGGATGTCTATCAGTAACAATTCCGATTGATTCCATAATTCAAATTCCAGAGAATAACGTTAGTTCTGAGTATTTCAAATATGATGGCATCTACTTGAACGTTACCACACTTTCTCCATACTTCGGATATTTTGTCAAGGTACAAGAAGACGGAAAATTAATTTTCAACGGATTAAGCAGGTAAGTTTTTCAAATTATCAGCTTAGAAATCTGATTACAATAAAAAGATTAGGAAAAATAATAGAAAGTAAATAAATAAAACATTAAACGAAGGGAGACTTCAAATGATACGAAATATAGTTCTCATTCTAATTCTTACACTCATCGCAGTCAGTCTGGGGATGGGTGAAGATTATTATGTAGCAACCACAGGTAACGACTCAACGGGGGATGGCTCATTATCAAAATCCTGGAAGACAATCACACATGCGCTTGCCGTTTTGGATGGCACACCCTCTAACCCTCATGTTATACACGTTGGACCCGGTACATATAGCTTGAGTCAAACAGGAGAAACATATCCTTTAGTGATGAAGAGTTACATTTCGTTACAAGGAGCGGGTGATTCGTTGACAATTTTGGATGGTGCATTTAAATATAGAATTATCCAATGCAACAGTGTGACTGAAATAAAAATAAATGGATTTACCATAAAGCGAGGGACGAAAGAATCTGGCGCCGGGATCTTAATTGGATATTCATCCTTTATTACAATTTCCAATAACATCATCACTAAGAATCGTGCATTGGGTTTTAATGTAGCAGGTGGTGGATTAAGTGCTTATAATTCTTCCTATCTTCTAATAATCCAAAATGAATTTATCAATAACTTATCAGAGGCAGACGCTGCTGTTGGGGGAGGATTAACTCTCTACGATGTAACACATTGTATAATCAGCAATAACATGATTAAATCTAATATTTGTTACACATTATACGGTGGGTTGGGTGGTGGAATCTTTTGCGATAGCAGCGATCCAATCATACGTAATAATACAATTGAATCAAACTCTGCCGATTGGATTGGTGGTGGTATTTCTTGTAATAGTTCTGCATTGATCATTCGAAATTCAATTAATAACAATGTAGCTGGTGGGTTCTATGATAGTTGGGGTGGGGGCGTTGCTTTATCTGGAGCTTCAATGATAGGAAATAGTATCGGTAATGGAAATAATATCCACGATAATACGGCTGAAGATAGTCCGGGTTACCAAGGACAAGGGAATCAATTATCAAACGGACGTTCATTTACAATCGGTGCAAGGTTCAATTATTTTGGAGATAATATAAACCTAAGCGACCCACATGAAATTTATGGAAACTTCGACATCGATCCTTATATGCTTTCACCTATCGTGTTTGATACTTCAAATTTAGTCACCGTACCCTCACCTATCAACTTCGATACTGTAGCACTGGGAAAGTCAAGAGAAATAAATGTAACTTTATTCAACGTTACCAATTCACTTGTGGATTCGATCACGATAAATAACATCGTATGCCAAAATACCGACATCTCACTATCGGAGCAAACATTTATTTTAACTCCGGCAGGAAGACATTCGATCATGGTTACTTTAACACCAACAATAGCGGGTATATTTGTTGATTCACTAAGAATCGAAACAAATATCGGTGAATTTATTGTACACATGGAAGGAGCTGTCTCCGATAGTACAACATCAGTTGAAAATGAGAATATCACCCTACCTACAACTTACATCTTGGAACAAAATTACCCCAATCCATTCAATCCGTCAACAATTATCAATTATCAATTGCCGACCCAGAATTGGGTAACACTGAAAATCTACAATATCTTTGGGCAGGAAGTGAGAATATTGGTTGATGGAATGGAAGAAGCAGGGTACAAATCATCTGAGTTTGACGCACGTAATCTTGCAAGTGGAGTGTACTACTACAAATTAACGGCGGGTAGCTTTGTTGATGTAAAGAAGATGATATTAATTCGGTAAAACAAATCAAAACCTCCAACATCTTATAATGATTTATCAAGTCAGATGTCGGAGGTTTACTTGGCAAACCTTCCGAAGGTTGATTAGGTATCAGCGCGGTGAACCTTCGGAAGGTTAAACTACTTACGCTTTCATTTCTTTTAGAGAAGTACGAAGTATATTCACTCCCTCATCAATCTCGTGCTTTTGGATCGTGAGTGGTGGACGGAATCGCATCGCACGCTCGCCGCTGCCGAGAATCACCAATCCTTTATCCGATGCCTTCTTACGCAGCTCGTTTCGTTGTGCAGTTGTCGGGAGATCGAATGCGCAGAAGAGTCCTCTACCCCGCACATTCCCGACAAGTTTCGGGAATTCGTTTTGCATTGCTTGCAGTTGAGATTGTAGATACTCACCAACAATCCGAGCGTTGTCTACGAGTTTATTTTCCTCGATGATTTCAAGATAACGTTGTGAGCGAACCATATCTACCAAACTGCCGCCCCAGGTTGAGTTCAATCTACTTGGGACTTTGAAGACGTTATCCTTCACTTCGTCGATACGTTTACTCGACATGAAGCCACAAACCTGCGTTTTCTTCCCGAAAGAAATCATATCCGGCTTGATGAAGTGCTGGTGTGCCCACATTTTGCCGGTCAAGCCGATACCGGTCTGGACTTCATCCATTATCAGCATAATCTCGTTCTCATCAGCGATGACACGAAGCGCTTCAAAGAATTCTTTCCTAAAATGATTATCGCCACCTTCACCCTGTATCGGCTCAATGATGATTGAAGCGATGTCGTTTGTATTCTGATAAATTGCATCTTTAATCTGATTCAGAGATTTCTGTTCAGCTTGCTGTGCTGCTTTCAGATTTTCTTCATTCAGCGGAAACTTGACAGCAGGATTATCGATGCGGGGCCAATTAAACTTTGGAAAGTAATCGATCTTCACCGGATCGGTGTTTGTCAACGATAATGTGTATCCTGTTCGTCCATGGAACGATTGACGGAAGTGAATAACCTTCATCTTCGATTCATCGGACATTTCTTTGTATGCACCTTTTGTCAAATTCTTTCGCATCTTCCAATCGAATGCAGCTTTGAGCGCGTTCTCAACGCCGAGCGCACCGCCTTCGATGAAGAAAACGTAAGGCAGATAATCGGGCATTGCAACACGGGCAAATATTTCAACAAACTCAGCCATCTCAATGCAGTACACATCCGAGTTAGTCGGTTTGTTTATGGAAACATACGCCATCTTCTCTTTGAATTCCGGTGTCATCATCTTTGGATGATTCAAACCGACCGGCATGGACGCGACGAACGTGAAGAAATCGAGCAGGCGGCGGTTGGATTTTGAATCCCAGATATATGCGCCTTCGCTCTTTTTTAAATCAATAATAAAATCGAGAACATCAACAAGCATATGCTTGCCGATAGTGGACTCAACGTCCTTAGGTAAAATATTTAATTTCATAATGCACCTTAAGAGTTTAAGTTCTAAGTTACGGGAATTAATTGGAGAAAAAACTACCCGACTTAGAAGAATTCCTGGTGCTCGTATAGGGAAAGAATGTAGGGTCTTCCGGGGATCTGCGGAATTTGAAGTTTAAACCAAACTTTTTCTATTTGTCGGAAGAATTGCATAGTGAAATATAAGGAAAAAACTTTTTTTCACCAAATATATTAAAAGAAAAACCGCCGAGACGCAGAGTCCACCGGGGAAATCACTTTAACATTATCTTACCTCTGCGACTCAGCGGTGAATAGTATTTTTTCAAAATGGTTCTCAAATTAAAAAAGGCGACCGATCCGGTCACCTTTGGTGGATTAGGAAAACATAAAGCTTCGATAAAAATTTAATCATATTCCATTTTATTGTCAAGGATCGTTTACTCCATTTACCCGTTTATTTCTACTTCCCATAGCGGAGACAAACAAACGGTGAATGACATTTCTCATACGGGTATTGTTGATTTATTGTTGATTCACTACTTTATATGCGGGAATACTTCTAAATCAAGGAGACACACATCAGAATCCCAGGGGTGACTTACCTTCGGTCACCCTTTTTTTATTTCGGTTAGCCCTTCAATTGCTTTTTGAGTGTTTCGATCTCATTCGAAATTTGAGTCCGGAGTTGTTCGGCGTGCACACCATATGGACTGGTATCCTCACCCTGGAGTGCTGCATCTTTCTGTTGTCTCCGAATCTCTTCCAGTATTCGTTTTCCGCCGAGTTCCTTGATTTTCAGGATTGAATCGATCGCGATACGAAGCGGATTGGCTGGTTGGAAACGCCCATCTGCCGTGGCCTCCTTACTCATTTGGTACTTGCTGAAGATGACTTCGGCGATAAGTTTTTGATATGATTGATCCTCAATTTCATTAATCAGTGCTGATGAATCGAATGGCTGCCCCTCTTCTAAATGATTGAACAATATCTCAACCAGCACCTTCAATTGTGGATGTGTGAAATCATCCAACGTGATGTGTTGTGAAACTATTTTAATAACATCTATCCCTCCTTCTAACATAGCATGTATCAAATTACGCTCGACCTCCGGAATATCTAAAGCAGTGCGTTCAGGAACATTCACATCTTCTTCCCCAATCGCCGGGATAGATTGCACAAACCGATCTTTGGAATATCTTGATTTATCACCGATGATTTTTTCCAATTCACTATACAATGTCGATTCATACAATCTGTATTTCACAGCGACTTGTTTTATGCAGAAATTCCGTTTTAGTTCATCCTTCATTTTCGCAATCGTTTGGACGATCGCCCGTACCGTCTGTGCCTGACCTTCAGGTGTTGTCAGTTTACCTTGCTTCTGATATTCCTGTGCTATAAAATCAATAAACGATACTGATCCGTCCAAAAGTTTTACGAATGCATCTTTTCCTTTTTTCCGAACAAACGAATCAGGATCTTCACCCTCAGATAATGTTGCAACTCTGACGTCAAGATCGTTCTCTAAAATTAAATCAACTCCTCGGAGCGCTGCTTTTGATCCGGCAGAGTCAGCATCGTACATGATTGTGATATTCTTCGTGTATCGGCTGATCAACTGGATTTGCTCATGAGTAAGTGCCGTACCGCTTGAAGCGACTACATTTTTAATCCCTACTTTATACACACTGATCAGATCGGCGTATCCTTCTACAAGGATGGCAAAATCCTTATCGCGGATTTCATCTTTAGATTGATAAAGTCCGTACAAGATTCTGCTTTTATTATAGATTAAAGTTTCAGGAGAGTTGATATATTTCCCAAGCGGATCGTCTTCCAATAATTTACGCGCGCCGAAGCCCAGAACCCTGCCTGTTATGGAGAAGATCGGGAACATTGCCCGTCCGCGGAAGTAATCGTGACACGTGCCATCATCACGTTTTCGTACAAGTCCCGCTTTTTCTAACAACTCAAGTGAAAAATTTCTTTCCTTTGCATAATCGATTAAAGCTTCCCACGAGTTGGGCGAATATCCAAGTCCAAACGAACGGATAGTGTCATCAGTAAATCCCCGCTTGTGAAAATATTCGACAGCAAATTTTCCTTCACCTGTTTCAGTCAACGACTTATAGTAGAACAAACCAGCTTCTTTGCAGACATTATACAACTCTTCTTGTTCACTCGCCCGGGCATCATCTTCCGATGAATATGTTGGCATTGTTATACCTGCTTTTTCCGCAAGCGAGCGCACTGCCTCAACAAAAGAAACCTTCTCATATTCCATCACAAATGTTATCACATTTCCCCCCACACCGCAGCCGAAGCAATGATACATCTGCCGCTCGGGTGATACGTTGAAAGAAGGAGTTTTTTCCTGATGGAAAGGACATAATCCAAGAAAATTCTTACCCCGTTTTTTCAACGGGATAAATGAACCGATATGATCTACAATATCGGTGGCGTTACGGATTTCCTCTATTTTTTCGGGGGGTATTCGCACAAATGAATGTATCAAAATTGAACGCAGAATGCAAAATATTTGGATTTGACATTTGCCTCTTGAATTGATATTATACTCTGCGTAACTTATTTTATACGACTCATAGGAAAGACATGCTGTCAATAGAGACTAAAAAATGTAATAATCATGGTACTGGAAGAATTGTAAACAATCTCTAAAAGTTGCGAGCTTGGCGAGAAACAATTTCACGCGAAGATCACAAAGGAGAAACATTATGCAAGAGGATAAAACACAAAAACTCTTAGACGAATCCGAGCGCTCCCGACTCGCGTTGTTAAGCGCTTTAGAGGATCAAAAGAAAATTGAAGAAAAATTACACGAAAGCGAAAATTTACTCAAAGAATCTCAGATCATCGCGAGCTTGGGCAGTTATATTTTGGATATCCCCACCGGGTTGTGGAAAAGTTCGTACGTGCTTGATAAGGTATTTGGGATAGACGAAGCATACCAACGCTCGGTGGAAGGATGGGTGGCCCTGACCCATCCCGACGACCGCAAAATGATGGTTGACTACTTTAGAAACGAAGTTCTTGGCAAGAGCCGGAATTTCGACAAGGAATACCGCATCGTCCGTCACGACAACCAAGCCGAACGCTGGGTGCATGGATTAGGCAAACTGGAATTCAATGCCCAAGGGTGCCCCTTGAAAATGCACGGCACGATCCAGGACATCACCGAGCGCAAGAAAACGGAGGAAGCGTTGAAAAAAGAGGAGGCTGAGTATAGGATGATCCTTGATTCTTCGCCGATTATAGTATTTTATAAAGACCGAGAAGGTAGATTCTTACGTGTTAACAAAATATTCGCTGATATGCTCAATATGTCCAAAGAGAAATTCACGGGGAAGACGGTCTTCGATCTCTATTCCGCTGATATTGCACGAGAGATGATGAATGATGACCAACAGGTCCTGGAATCAGGGAAACCTAAGCTTAACATAATAGAGCAGTATGAAAGCAAGCAAGGCAAGCGATGGGTGCAGACCGACAAGATCCCGACCTTCGACGTTAACGGCAAGGTGATAGGCCTTGTAGGTTTTGCCCAGGACATCACCGAACGCAAGCAGGTGGAAAATGAATTGATACGTAGCGAACGGCAATTAAGCGAAGCCCAATCTATTGCACGTCTAGGCAGTTGGGAATGGAATATCCTTGCGAATGTGACCGAATGGTCAAGTGAACTCTACAATATCTTTGGTATTACACCTAAATTATTGGTTCCCAATGCCTACGAAGGATTCTTGAACCGTGTCCACCCGCTGGACCGGGAGCGCGTTGCCCATGTTATGGAGCAGGCTCTTGCCACAAAGGAATCTTTTAGCATTGACTATAGAATTGTTCGGCCCGATGGCATTGAACGATATATCCATGCAAGAGTCCGGGTAATCACTGACCGCGACGGACAGGTCGTTCGAATGCAAGGCAGTTCACAGGATATCACCGAGCGCAAGCATGTGGAAGAAATGCTGCGCGAGTCTGAGACTGAATATCGTTTACTCTTCGAGAGCAGTCTGGACACGATTTTGCTCACCGCGCCAGATGGTCGCATCCTGAAAGCTAATCCTGAAGCTTGTAGAACTTTTGGAAGAACTGAGGAAGAATTACAACAACTCGGTTGGGCAGGTTTGGTTGACTCGACCGACCCACGCTTGGAGGCAGCGTTGGAAGAACGCCTCCGCACCGGTCGGTTCAAAGGCGAACTCACATTGGTACGTAAAGACGGGACTAAATTCCCCGCGGAGGCATCTACAATTGCTTTTAAGAACATCAATGGTGAAGAATATACTAGCAGCAGCATCCGCGATATAACCACACGCAAGCAAGCAGAGGAGGCACTGCGTGAGAGTGAGACAAAATTCCGTGCAGTTGCAGATACCAGCGTGGCTGGAATATTCATTTATCAAGGCGAGAAGTTTATTTATGCTAATCCCGCAACCGAAACGATTACCGGATTTACATCAGAGGAATTTTTAGAAAAGCGTTTCTGGGAAATTGTTCACCCTGATTTTCGTGAGACGGTAAAATATCGTGGTCTTGCACGCCAGCACGGTGAATCAGTTCCTCCACGATACGAATTCAAGATTCTGACAAAGAGCAGTGAAGAACGCTGGCTCGATTTTGGTGTAGGTATGATTCACGTGGGTGGAAAACCCGCCGCATTGGGTGTCGCATTCGACATCACCGAAAGGAAGAAAGTCGAGAATCAGCTCAATGCTTCGTACCAACAGATGCGGCAGTTGACAGCACGGCTGCACGCAGTTAAAGAAGAAGAAAGCGCGCGCATTGCTCGTGAAATACACGACGAATTGGGACAGACATTAACGGGCATTAAGATGGACTTATCCTTTTTAGAGGAAGCTCTCATCGAGAACTATGAATGTGAAAAAACTAATCCATTGATCAAAAAACTCAACTCGATGTCAGAATTGGCAGATGGTGCTATCCAAACAGTCAGGAAAATTGCAACCGAGCTTCGACCTGCAATTTTAGATAGTATGGGGATTTCAGCTGCAATCGAGTGGCAGGCAGAAGAGCTTGAACACAGAACAGGCATCAAGTGTAAGTACACACCAACGCTGGAGAACCTTGAGTTAGACCGGGAGCATTCAACTGCTATATTCCGCATCCTCCAGGAATCACTGACCAATATCGTCCGTCATGCAAAAGCAACTAAAGTTAATATTACATTCAAGGAAGAAGCAGATGGACTCGTTTTAGAGATACAGGATAACGGAAAAGGGATTTCCAAAAACGATATGAACAAGAAAAATTCGTTTGGTCTGCTTGGTATGAAAGAACGTGCGTGGCTATTAGGCGGAAATATCAATATCCAAGGCGTTCAAGGAAAAGGAACTACCATAGAATTGAAGATACCCCTGAAAAGATGAATGGGAGAAATGAGATACGGAGAATGGGCGAAAGAAATATAGATTTAACTTGAAATTGTATTCAGATGTTAGTATATTGACCTTCGAGGTAAGGAGAGATTAGAAAAAGCATATGATAAAATTCTTAGATAAATATTTCGAATGATTGAGGGATCAGGGAAATGGATTCTCAACAAAAAATATTTCGCTTCACATTAATCTCGCTTCCCTTTCCCCCTTTTCACCGGGTCGCCGCTGCTACCATTATTCGTTTCCCTAGTTCAGTTATTCATCAAAAACTTTTTGATTATTTAATGTTATGATAAAAGTACTTATAGCAGACGATCATCCCATTGTAAGGGAAGGTTTGAAACAGATATTAAGCAAAGCAACCGATATGGTTGTGGGTGGTGAAGCTCTGAATGGGCAGGAAGTGTTGGATAAAGTCCGTAGCGAAAAGTGGGATGTCATCATTCTTGATTTAAACATGCCCGGTAAAGATGGATTTGAAGTACTGAAAGAAATCAGGCGTGAAAAATCGAAATTGCCTATTCTGATTCTCAGTATCCAATCGGAAGAGCAGATCGGAGTTCGTGTGTTAAGGGCGGGGGCTTCCGGCTTTTTAAGTAAAGAAAGCGCTCCCGAAGAACTGCTCAATGCAATACGAAAAATTCATTCAGGCGGGAAATTTGTCAGCGCTTCTCTCGCCGAGCGACTCGCGATGGAAGTTGAAGCGAAGACAGATGAAGATCCTCACAAACTCCTTTCTAACCGTGAGTATCAGGTTCTTTGTTTGATCGCTTCCGGTAAAACTATCAATGAAATCGCAGATCAACTTTCCATCAGCGATAAAACTGTTCGAACCTATCGCGAACGTCTGCTGGAGAAGATGAAACTGAAAAATGATGTCGAGCTTACTCACTATGCCATTCAACATAAACTTATAGAGCCCTTGAGTTAGTTTCATCATCACAAATCGCTTGCTTCGACAGCCGTCGAAGCAAGTAACAATAAAACCGATTTATTACCCGATCTGGTGGATCCCATAGAATAGTAGGGAGTGACGGCACATGAAGATTCCCTCCATTTTTATAATATCATCCTTTCTAATCCAAACTAACGTATTCAATAGTTCCTTCTTAAGATATTTTAATCATTTTGTAGTCTAACAATTACATCTAATTCGTAAACTGACCACGCAATAATCCGCCTTATTCCAATTGATTCCAGGTACTGATTCTCAATATATTGGTAGTAATAAATATTTCCCAATATTTTTCGAGTAAGGATAAAAAATGGAAAATAAAAAAGTTTGTATCGTGGACGATTCACAAGTGATCCGGGATCGGCTTACCGCAAGACTTGAAACTCTTGAAGGTATTGGGAGCATAAAGCAAGCCGCCGATGTTTCTTCAGCTTATACTGCACTCCGAACAGAAATACCGGATATCGTTATCCTTGATATCCAGTTACCTGATGGGAGCGGTATCGATGTTCTTTCAAAAATAAAAAAAGAAAATTCGCACATCATCGTCATCATGTTGACGAACTACCCATATTCGATAATTCGGCGACGGTGCTTTGAGCTTGGCGCGGATTATTTTTTTGATAAATCAACTGAATTCGATCAAGTGCTAAAAGTTTTTGAAACTTTGAAACAAGAAATAATTAACTGAGTAGACAACAGATCGACCGTAATCAAAATATGTTTTTGTGTGAGTCCAGCGCTTCCCCTTCGATTTCAAGCCGCCTCCACTTGAATCGGCTGCTGGGCTCACCTTTTTTTAATGCTATGGTAAGTTTTTATGAGCTATAGTAATGAATGGATAATAGAAAAAATTATTAGGGGGAAATAAAATTATAAAAAAACAATCGATTATAATATTACTAGTGTAGAGAAATGACCAGCAGTTACCCGGCTGGTTCAAGAGTTTTAAAGAGAAGAAAAACATCCAAAATATGAGTTCGTGTATATCGAGGGGTTAAACGACGCATGCAGGTATTCCGGGAAGTTAAATGTCGATGTAGTTTACCTTGATATCAAGTTACCAGATTCATAGGGCACGGATACCGTTAAACATACAACTAAAGCAGCCCCATACCTTCCAATCATCTCACTAACAGGTTTGAATAATGACGGACTATTAATACAAGCCTTTAAAGCAGGGGCACAGGATTATTTAACCACCGCTTTTGCCGGCAAAATATATTATACTTCCGACTCCACCTTCTCTTTCTTGAAATCTTTTCTCCACTTTCCATTTTTTCGTAGAAAGGGTTTCTCAACTGGTGGATGATGGTTTAGCGGTTCTTCTTCAAGATCTGGATAAGTGAAGATTTCGTATTTGTAATTGCGAAGGATAATATTTTTTCCTGCTCTGCCGATAACATATTGTGGTAGTATCGGTATCTTCCCACCGCCGCCGGGCGCGTCAATCACATAATACGGAATTGCAAGTCCGGATGTCGTTCCTCTAAGCTTATCCATGATCTCCAATCCTTTACTCACCGGTGTGCGGAAATGATCTGTGCCTTTAGTGATATCTGCCTGATACATGTAATATGGACGTACACGCATCGTTAAAAGTTTCCGCATTAACTCAAGCATTACGTCTGAATTATCGTTCACACCTTTCATGAGCACTACTTGATTCCCGATAGGGATACCGGCATCCGCAAGCATCTCACATGCACGTTTCGCTTCGGGCGTGCATTCCCATGGATGATTGAAATGAGTATTCACAAATACGGGATGATACTTTTTTAGCATCTTGCATAACTTCGGTGTAATCCGTTGGGGTAATACACATGGCATTTTCGTACCAAGCCGAATAATCTCGACGTGTGAAATATTCCTTAAGCCCTTGAGAACACGCTCCAGCAAATAATCCGTCAACATCAATGGATCGCCCCCTGAAAGAATAACATCGCGTATCTCAGGATGTTTTGCAATGTAATCAATTCCACCCTGGATGTATTTCATATTGATTTTTTTCGAATCCCCAACCTTCCGCTTTCGGGTACAAAAGCGGCAGTACATCGAACACTGACTGGTTGTAAGAAAAAGTACTCTATCGGGATAACGATGAACTATACTCGGCACCGGGCTGTGTGAATCCTCAGCCAGCGGGTCTTCAAGTAAACCATCGTTCTCTAATTCTCGCGCATCCGGTATACATTGAAGCCAGATCGGATCTCCTTTGAATCTGATCAAGCTCAAATAATAAGGATTGATGCGAATGTGAAATAACGAGTTGAGTTTGTCTGCCAACTCTTTGTCAAATCCAAAGCGCTCAACTAAATCGTTCGCACTGTCAACGCTCTGACGCAGCATATCTTGCCAAATTTCCATAAACTAATGTAAAACTCCAGATTGTGAGACATATTTTCCGTAGACGACGAGATCGTCATCTTTTTTATAATAATCTTTGATTCGAGCAAGCTCCTTATACCCTGCTCTTAAATAAAACTTTCTCGTATTTTCATATTTCGGTTGCGATGAAGTTTCAGCGACCACCAAATGACCACCCCGCGCACCGACTAGTGACTCTGCATGATCGAGCAGCTGCTTCCCTATTCCATTATTATGGATGGATGGTTTCACAGCAATCCAATAAAGATCGTATGTGCCAATTGTTAGTGGAGTCGGTCCAACGCAATAATAACCAAGGACATTGCCGTCTTGAGAAACACCCGAATAAATCATATAATCATTTTGGAAAGGATTGTTGAGTGCAGTATCGATCAATTCTAACGCTACCTGAATTTCCTCTTTTGTGAATACGGAGGTTTCCTCGAGGATTATTCGAATCGGATATTTATCTGTTGGTTGGAGTTGTCGAATCGTAATCAAGCAATTCTCTCAAGTGCGCATTCAACAATTTCAGAGATAAGCTCTTCAAATGTGAATCCGTGTGCCTTCGCTGACCGTGAAAATCCAGCATCGTCTGATATATCGGGATTTGGATTAACTTCAAGGATATACGGCCGATGATCTTTACTCAGCCGAAAATCAACTCGCGCGTAATCCCGGCATCCGATAACTTTATATGCTTTCAACGCCATATCTTTTATTGCGGTCTCCAATTCCTGAGGAAGTTTCGCGGGACAAACACCTTTTGTATGTTCATATTCATCCGTGCCTTTCATCCATTTTGCATTGTATGTGATAATACGATGATACTGATTCGGCAAGGTGGACATATCTATTTCCGAGATAGGCAATACAATTGGTTTCCGATTCCCGACAACAGCAACATTCAACTCCCGACCGTCTATATATTCTTCAACTAAGGCGGGCTGATCGAACCTCTCAAAAATATAACGGATTCGTTTTTTTAATTCATTAAGATTTGAGACGATTGAACTGGTATCAATTCCGATGCTTGCATCCTCTCGCGATGGCTTCACGATGAGAGGATAGTTCATATTTTCATTCACAGTAATGCGAATGGGGCTTTTAAAAAGTTGAAAGCGTGGAGTGGGTAAACCGCTGAACGATAAGATTTCTTTTGCTCGTACCTTATTGAGTGCAGTCCCTAACGTGAGCGCATCAGAGCCAGTATATTGTATTCTTAACAATTCATAAATACCCACAACATGCATTTCGTGGATAGCTTCATTATTGATACTCTCACAGAGATTAAATATGACATCCGGCTTCTCATCCGTTAGAAAACTTATTAATCTGAGAATATCACTATCCACGTTAAATATTGTACATTTGTATCCTAACGATTGCAATGCACGTGCAATATCCTCCTTCTCTTCCAACACTCCAACTTCAGAAAGGTCAACAGATACATCAGTTGAGTTTGGGAGATTTTTACCGCCTTCCTGTAACTCACCGGCTTCGGAGATATATTTCCCAATTTCATTTACTCTAACTGTGGGTTCGTTATAAACAACTGCAACATGTATCTTTTTTCTCATGCAGGTACCTCATGCTTGTAGGAAGATAAATTTGAGACCGCTACTAACCCGCAGCGCATCGCACCAAGAGTAAGAACAGTTTGAATTAATTTATTATAGCTTATTCCCGCAGCGCGTGCGGCTTTGGGAAAACATGAATTGTCTTCGGGCTTTGGTAGAATGCCGGGTAATGGATTTAACTCGAGTATGTGTGACCTGCCTTCCGAATCCAATCGTACATCGATGCGGCACCAATCTCTGCATCGAAGTATTGTATATGCCTTCCGACAAATTGTTTCGATTTCTTGTCGGAGCTGCGGTGATATATTAGCCGGACAGGAAAAAATATCAATCGGCGCACTTGCTTGATCCCAGATCCACTTCGCTTCATAAGAGTAGATTGGGTTTACACCTTGCGGAAGCGTATCAAACTTTATTTCGACTATCGGCAGAACCGTTAAATCGTTGCCATTACCCAATATTGCGACTGTAAATTCTCTGCCTTTGAGGTATTCTTCTACCAAGGCGGGTTCATTATACCTCTCAAGGATTATTAGAATTTCCCGCTCCATCTCTATCCTATTGCTGACTATTGAAGAATTAAAAATACCTTTACTTGATCCTTCATGCAGCGGTTTTACGATACAAGGAAAATCCAACGACACATTTGGAACATCCAATTTTGAAGAAACAACCTGAAAAGCCGGCGTAGGAATCCGATAGTAAGAGAGAATTTCTTTTGCCCGTGACTTATCAAGACAAATTGCTAAAGAAAGAGGATCGGAGCCAGTGTAAGGTATCCGAAGCATTTCAAGTATCGCAGGGATCTGTGCTTCTCGGGAAACACCGTCTATTCCTTCTGCAATATTAAAAACAATATCCGGACGCTTGACCGATAGTTTGTTATATGCTTGTTCATCAGCTTCGATGAGATAAACTTCATGATCCTCAGACAAAGCGTTTCGCACCGCATCGATTGTCTCGAGCGTATCCCATTCAGCATATGTATCGGAAATTTGTGTGTGGAATGGCTTTAAATTTTGCAGGAGAAATTTTGATTGAGAAACTTCCCCCTTCAAACTCGGAGGTTCGCTTAATTCGTCCGTCAGTGATTGTTGAGTTGACTCTTCCTTTTTCTGATTGTATACGAGCGCTACGCGCATCGGACTGATTTGTTTAGGAAGATGTATCAAAGAACTCGTGCAGTCCTCTCGAATAGTGAGACATGATTTTAATTAACATTACAGTGCTATACATAATAATATCATAACACATGTAATATAATCATTTTAAATTATTAGTCAAGCAGAAAATGCATTTTTTAGGTGCAGAAGCAAAATATTTTTTAAGCGGTCGACTAACGACAAGCCGACATCCGACTAAAAATATTTTCCTAATCGGTCAACCGCCCCTAAGTAAGGTGAGGGCATTTTTCATCCGCTCTTCAAAATATTTTTTCAGAGGCAGATGTTTCGGCTGGCGGAGATGAGGATCTTCTTCGATCAGATGAAATGCTTCCCGTCTGGCAAGGTATAGAATCTCTCCATCGGTTAGAAGGTTGGCAAGTTGGAGCTCAGGTAATCCACTCTGTCGGGTACCGAAGAAATCGCCCGGACCTCTCAATTCCAGGTCAATTTCGGCAATTTTGAAGCCATCATTGGTATCTACCATCGTCTTAAGCCGACGAACTGCTTTTTGTTTTTCCTCATCTCCACCATCTATCATCGGTGATGCTACGGTATGCTTTGCAAGCTTACCTATCCAATCGGGAGCTATCAAGATGCAATACGACTGCTCAGCACCACGCCCGACCCTACCCCGGAGTTGGTGAAGCTGCGATAGACCAAAACGTTCAGCATGTTCGATAGTCATAACCGAAGCGTTAGCTACATCGATACCGACTTCAATGACCGTTGTTGACACCAAGATATCTAACTCACCCTTTTTAAACAAACCCATTGTCTGATCTTTCTCACTTGACGCCATCCGACCATGGAGGAGACCAACACGCAAGTTGGGAAATATTTCCGTTCTTAATCTCTCATAACTTTCCGTAGCTGCTTTCAGGTCGATCTTTTCCGATTCTTCTACCAGCGGATAGAGAATATAAACCTGCCTGCCTGCCTTCACTTGCTGCCGGATAAACTGATAGATCGAATCTATCTGAGATTGGATTTTTAAGGAGGTAATTATCGATTTCCGATTTGCGGGCAATTCATTGATGATGGATACATCCAAATCACCATAAATTGTCAGCGATAGTGTACGCGGAATAGGTGTCGCCGTCATCACCAGAATATCGGGCTGCGGAGTTTGCGGCTGACTATTGATCCCCTTCTCCCGTAATGCCACCCTTTGCGCTACACCAAATCGATGCTGCTCATCGATGACAGCAAAACCAAGATTGGCAAATCTAACATGTTCCTGGATAAGAGCATGTGTACCAACAACGATGTTTGCTGAACCACTTCTGATGTCTTCCAGTACATCTTCCCGAAGTTTTGTCTTCTGTCCACCAATCAGTAAACGAATATTGATGGGCAAACTCTTAACAAAACTTTGAAGTGTATTATAATGCTGCTCAGCGAGTATTTCTGTTGGTGCCATAAATGCCGTTTGGTAACCGTTATCAACGGCGATGAGCATGGCAATAAGAGCGACTATAGTTTTACCGCTGCCTACATCGCCTTGCATCAGTCGGTTCATCGGTTTAGACGATTTCATGTCTTCGGCAATTTCTTTAATAACTTTTAACTGCGCCTTCGTTAATTTAAATGGAAGTGAATCAACAAGCTGCCTGGCTAATTTACTTCGCACATCGAATACGATACCAGCAGTTTCAACTTTAATGCTCTTCCGCCTAAGGGCAAGTAATAACTGCATTGCGAACAACTCATCAAACTTCAATCGACGTTGTGCTTCACTTAAAATATTTAAAGACTCTGGAAAATGAATTGAACTCAACGCTTGCGTGATCGGTAAAAATTTATTTCGAGTAATAATATCGGTTGGAAGCACTTCTTCAACTTTGTCAATAAATTCATCAATCACCGTTTTTATTATCCGACGAAATCCTTTAACGTTAAGTTTTACATCTTTCAGCTCTTCTGAAGAACCATATTTGGGGACAATACCTTTTGTATGAAGAAAACCCTGCAAGTCATCTTCACCCTCGTCGCTTCCTGAAAGTCGGTCAATTGAGGGATGAACAATTTGTGGACGCTTGTTGAAGCGCGTAACCTTTCCGGATGCCGCAATCATCTCTCCCACATCAAACGTTTTCTTAAAATAATTAATACTCCGAAAAAAGATAAGCTGAATCGTACCGGTCTCGTCTCCCAGCACAACAACGAAGCGCTGTCGTGGCGGGCGGCCGATAAGATCAAATGCCCTGACGGTGCCAATAACAGTTACCCACTTACCGGAATCGATGATTGATTTGAGATTAGCGATGGTCTCAGTTTTACTGAGATCGATATACCCGAAAGGAAAATAATATAAGAGGTCACGTACTGTTCGAACTCCGCGAAGTGCAAGTGCTTCAGCACGTTTCGGTCCGATACCTTTGATGTACTGAACAGAAGAGTTGAGATCGTTTTTTAAAATGTATTTTGATTGCATGTCTGGGGCACCAATTCGGGTTACCAGGATCGGCTGATTGGCTGTGCGCTAATGGTGAATAGAAAGTTTATATTTCCCCTTTTGCATCTCGTGTCATTAAATCGGAAGTCGCAATAATTGGATCTTTATACTCAAATAAAACCTGATAAACTTCATTAGCGATTGGAAGCTCAACATTGTACTTCATCCCAAGATCGTGAATAGAACGTGTAGTTGCCACACCTTCTGCTACCATAACCATCTCCGACAGTATATCGCTTAACTTCCTTCCTTTTCCGATTTCTTCACCAACATGACGATTCCGACTATGCTTACTCATACAGGTTACGATCAGGTCTCCGATACCTGAGAGACCTGCGAATGTTTCCGGTCGTGCACCAAAAACCTTTCCAAGTCGGGCAATTTCCACTGTTGCGCGCGTCATGATCGCAGCTTTGGTATTATCACCAAAGCCAGCACCATCGGCAATCCCTGCACCAATTGCAATAACATTTTTAACAGAACCAGCTAATTCAACTCCTTTTATATCTTCGCTTGAATACACACGGAAATATGGCGTCATAAAAGTTTGTTGGGTAAGTTTCGCCGCAGCAATATTGGTAGATGCCGCAACAACAGCTGTAGGGACTTGTCGGCTCACCTCATCCGCAAAGCTGGGACCCGACAGTGTAATAATGTTATCTCTATTTAGCATAGGTAAAACATCAAGTAATATATCCGAAACAGTCATCAAGGAATGGTTCTCGATTCCTTTGGCAACATTAACGATTATCAGATCATGAAAATCCTGATGTTTTATTTTTTCTAAAACGGATCTGAGAAATTGCGTAGGTACGGCAGTCACTATCATATCAGCTTCGTGTATAGAATACTCGATGTCACCGCTGATACCAACATCATTCGGGATTACAATTCCGGGTAGGAATGCAGTGTTTTCACGTGACTGGCGCATAGCTTCCGCTTGCTGCTCCTCGAATGACCAGAGTGTAACCTGATGTGCATTATAGTTGAGTAAGATAGCTAAGGTTGTACCCCAACTACCAGCCCCTAACACTGTAATGCGCATAAAATACTATTGAGACTTTTTATTAAGAATATGGAGACGCGTTAAACGATGCTCAGTGCCATCAAGCAGTCGTTTAATATTCTCTCGATGAGTATAAAGTAGAAGAAGTGATATTCCTATACTAAAGAATATGAGTGTATTATAACCTTGAAGATCAGCTTTGAAGACATTGTGGCGGAAGAACATACTCAGCGGGAAGGCGATTGCACCGCTGATTGAACCGAGTGAAACATAGCGGGATATTATAAACACAAGTGAAAAAACTCCTACCGCGACTAACACTTCAATCGTAGCCAGTCCTAATAATACACCACCTGCTGTTGCGATACCTTTACCACCGCGAAACCCACCGAACGCAGTCCAGATATGTCCAAGAATCGCCGCACAACCAGCGATAACACGTATAACGGTAATATCTTCAAATGGAGTAAGATTCTGAAAAGGTATCTGTCCATACATCAGCTTTGTTACAAGCATGGTTGCAACATACCCCTTGAAGATATCGATCGCGATAACTAATACGCCGGCTTTCCACCCCAACACTCGAATCACATTTGTTCCACCGGCATTACCGCTGCCATATTTTCGGATATCTACACCGTGGAATATCTTTGTAACGATGATACTTGTCGGAATTGATCCAACCAGATAACTTAAGATTACTATTATGCTTAAAGGCAACATATCTAAACTTTAGAAATAATTTAATTATATATAAGATACCAGAAAAAATCAAAAGATTCAACAATTCATGTGTTTTTTATCAACAGACGTCTCGATATAAGCTGAGCCAATTCTAAGTCTGACGGTGTTGTGATCTTGATATTATCATACGAACCTTCGACAATTTGCACTTTTCCCCCAAACCACTCAACTATACTTGCATCATCAGTTCCACGATAACCATCAAGATGGGCTTTTTCATGGGAATTATAGAGTAATGGAAATTGAAATGCTTGAGGTGTCTGGACAATCCAAAGATTTTCTCTGGGTAAAGTTGTTTGGACATACCTATTTCCCTGAGAAATCTTGATTGTATCTTTCGGTGGTACGGCAACAATTGCTGCACCCACCTCAGAAGCTGCCCTCAGAACAGAGTGTATTTGTTTTTGAGTAATGAAGGGTCTAACCGCATCATGAACAATTACAAGATTGACCTCTTCAGATTGTAGTACACGTAATCCCTCGAATACCGAGTCCTGCCGTTCTGCTCCTCCCAGCACAATGTGCTTAACTTTGGAAAGTGAGTGCAGCTGAATCAAATTTTTAATTTCCTCTATATTTTCTGAATCAGCGGCAATAACGATTAAATCAATCTCGCTGGAGGATTGAAAATGTTCAATTGTGTGGAGAAGGATTGGTTTTCCATCCAATTCCAATAATTGTTTGCTCTGACCACCGCCCATTCTTTTTCCTTTCCCGGCAGCAGGAATTATTGCACCGACTTTCTTTCGACCTGACATGGCTTAGGTTTTAAATGATAAGCATTCCATCGCCATAACTGTAGAATCGCCACTTCTCTTTGATGGCTTTCTTATATGCTTTCATAACGAAATCTCTCCCGCCAAAAGCAGCAGTTAACATCAACAAGGTTGACTCGGGCATGTGAAAGTTCGTTATCAAATGGTCTACAATCTTAAAGTCGTAGGGAGGAAAAATAAATTTATCGGTCCAGCCCCTTGTTGATTTAAGATGCCCGGTAGTCATAACGGAAGATTCAACAGCGCGAGTTGTACTTGTTCCAGCAACAAAGACGTGTCCTCTACTATCAATCGTTCTGTTGACAATTTCAACTGATGACTGAGGAATCTCATAATATTCAGAATCCATTTTATGCTTCGAGAGATCTTCAACTTCAACCGGTCGGAATGATCCCAAACCGAGATGAAGAACTACGGGAGCAATTTTAACACCCTTCTTTTCGATTGCCGCTATGAGACGCTTTGTAAAATGTAAACCTGCAGTTGGTGCTGCAACAGAACCAACATGTTTTGCATATACAGTTTGGTACGATTCCTTATCGTCATCAATAGCATCTCGCTTTATATAATAAGGTAACGGTGTCACACCAATACGCTCGATGACTTTAAAGAGGTCGTTTTTATAATTGAAGCGTACTGTTCGTCCCCTTGAAGTCGTGTTGTCAATAACTTCACACCATATCTTGCCATCATCAAAATAAATTTTATTGCCAATACGGACTTTACGTGCCGGATCAACAATAACATCCCAGATAGCGTCATCGTGATTCAATTCGCGCAGGAGAAAGACTTCTATTTTCGCGTTTGTTTTTTCTTTTCTACCAAACAATCGAGCTGGAAACACCCGTGTGTGGTTAACAGTAAGGCAATCACCTTTATTGAAGTATTCAATAATATCGCTAAATCGTCTTTCTGTTATAGATTCATCCGCACGGTTAAGAATCATTAAACGGGACGCATCTCTTGGTTTCGCCGGATGTTTAGCAATTAAATTGCGCGGCAAAGGATATTTGAAATCAGATAGTTTCATTTCTATTTACCTTCCAGTAAATAATGGTAAATTCAGTTACTTAACTTATTATTTTTCACGTTTCCGTACGGAAACATTTTTCGTTGTTTCTTTTTGACGGTGGCGCTTGAATGATTGTTCACTACTGCCTGTGCAGCCGCCAATCTTGCTATTGGAACTCGGTAAGGCGAACAACTCACGTAATCCATACCTACTTGATGGCAGAACTCTACTGACCGTGGATCCCCGCCATGCTCGCCGCAAATCCCGATTTCCAGATTCTTGTTGATCTTCCTTCCGCGTTCAATACTTATTTTGATTAATTCTCCGATTCCTTCACGATCGATGCTCTGGAATGGATCTTCTGGAAGAATTCCTTTCCTCAAATAATCAGGTAGAAATCCGCCAATATCATCGCGTGAGAAACCGAAACCCATCTGTGTCAGATCGTTCGTGCCGAAAGAGAAGAATTGAGCAACTTCCGCAATTTTATTAGATACAATAGCTGCCCGCGGAATTTCGATCATCGTACCAAACATATGCTTGATCTTTTTAAGGTTATATTTCTGCAGAACCTCTCGATAAACACGTGTGGCAATCTCATATTGATGTAATAATTCTTTCACATCTCCAAGGACAGGTATCATAATTTCCGGATATGGTGTTCTACCTACTTTGAGTAATTCAGCAGCAGCTTCAAAGATTGCTCGAATTTGCATTTCACTAACTTCCGGGTAGGTTATACCGAGTCGAACACCACGATGCCCCATCATGGGATTTGATTCATGCAAATTATCCGAACGTTTAGATAATTCCTCTAAGGAGATATTTAGATCTGCTGCTAATTGTTGTAATTTATCCGGATCACGGGGGACAAATTCATGCAGAGGTGGATCAAGCAAACGAATAACCACAGGATATGGATCCATTGCATCCAGCGTACCCTTAATATCTTTTTTGACATAGGGAAATAATTCCCCTAACGCTTTTCTTCTTTCACCTTCGGTTTTCGACATTATCATTTTACGAAGTCTGAACAATGGCTCTTCAGAACCTTTTCCGTAAAACATGTGCTCAGTTCTGAATAATCCAATACCTTGTGCCCCGAACTGACGCCCCTTTATCGCATCCTCCGGAGTATCTGCGTTGGTTCGAATCCCAAGCCGTCGGATTGAATCACACACTTTTAGGAAATCATTGAATAACTTATTTTCTTCCGATGCATCAACCATCCCAAGCTGACCAGCATAAACATTTCCCTTTGTGCCGTTGAGTGTGATCCAATCACCTTCTTTGAAAACTTTTCCATCAATGATCAATTCCTTTTTTAATGAATCAATGTGAAGTGAGCCGCATCCAACGATACAACATTTACCCCATCCACGAGCAACAAGTGCTGCATGTGAAGTCATTCCACCACGAGCTGTAAGAATTGCCTGGGCAGCGCGCATTCCTTCAACATCTTCGGGATTTGTTTCTTCGCGGACTAGGATAACATCTTTACCTTGTTTCTTCCATTCAACAGCATCCTGTGCGAGGAAAACAATCTGACCAGCAGCACCACCGGGTCCAGCCGGCAATCCTTTTGCTAAAACTTTTTGCGCGGCTTCGATTTTCGGATCGATGATAGGATGCAGCAATTCGTCCAGTTGCGCCGGTGTAACCCTTTTAATTGCTTCTGTCTTATTAATAAGTTTTTCTCTCAGCATATCCATTGCAATACGAACAGCAGCAGGACCGTTGCGTTTACCAATCCGACATTGCAACATGAACAATCGACCTTTCTCTATCGTAAATTCAATATCCTGCATATCTTGATAATGTTTCTCAAGCCGGGCTTGATAGGTGAAAAGTTCTTTATAAATTTTCGGTATCGCCTTTTCTAAGGTGATAAGTTCTTTATTATGTTCCGACTTTGAATATTCGTTTATTGGCGCCGGTGTGCGAATTCCAGCCACAACATCTTCACCCTGTGCATTGATCAGATATTCACCATAAAAATCTGCTTCACCGTTTCCAGGATTTCGAGTAAATGCAACTCCTGTAGCCGAATCTTCACCCATGTTGCCGTACACCATCGCCTGGACTGTAACAGCCGTTCCCCATTCATCGGGGATTCCTTCGATGCGTCTGTAACTCACCGCACGTTTCCCGTTCCATGATGAAAATACCGCACCGATCCCGCCCCAAAGCTGTTCGTACGGATCATCCGGAAATTCTTTTCCAAGCACTTCCTTGACCCGCACTTTAAAAAGCTTGCAAAGCCGTTCAAGATCATTGGCGGTTAAATCAGTATCGACGGTAACTCCCTTTTCCTTCTTCATCGATAACATAATCTTTTCCAACTGTTTCCGTATTCCTGATTCGTCATCTTTCAACTCAACCCCGGCAGCTTTCTCCATCACAACATCGGAATACATCATTATGAGACGACGGTATGCATCGTAAACAAATCGACTATTCCCACCGCTTTTATTGATTAATCCGGGTATTGTTTTTCTCGTTAATCCTAAATTTAAAACTGTTTCCATCATACCGGGCATTGAGCGGCGCGCACCGGATCGAACCGATACGAGAAGTGGATTCTCAATATCTCCGAACTTCCTGCCGAGTAGCGTTTCAACTCGGCTTAAGCTTTTCCCAAGTTCTTCCCTCAAACCCTTCGGATATGTTTTATTATTTTTATAATAGTATGTACAAACTTCGGTAGTGATGGTGAATCCGGGCGGAACCGGGAGCTTTAATTTTTTATGTCCAGCCATCTCGGCAAGGTTCGCTCCCTTTCCACCAAGAAGCTCTTTCATACTTTCATTGCCATCAGTTCGACCATCACCAAAAAAATAAACATATTTATGTGCCATCTGTATTCCTCTATATCCTTTTATGTTGGTTTATGATTTGAAATCTCATTTAAATACTTTTTCAATATTTTCATCGATAATGGGTTATTCACATCTGCCATACGCTCGGGATGCCATTGTAGGAGAAGAAAAAAATAATCTTCATTTTTATTCTGAAATTCCATTCCTTCGATAATTCCATCATCAGAGCGAACAACAACTTTTAATCTGTCACCGGGTTTATCGACTGCCTGATGATGACTCGAGTTGACAGTTCCAGAATTTATGTTTGCGATCTTTTCTATCAATGATCCCTGTTCTAACTCAACCGGATGCCTGTTCTCGGCATTCTTAATAGAGCGATGAGATTTATAACCTGCTTCTTCAATATCTGGTATTAGTGTGCCACCGAAATGAACATTCACGAGATGCATCCCCCGACATATTGCCAGAGTCAGTATTTTATTTTGAAGAACTTTATCGAGAAGGTTTCGTTCAAAGTCATCACGTCTACGATTAACATCATTAATTTTTGGATGACCTTTTGGCCCGTCATACAATCCCGGATCAACATCATTACCACCAGTAAGCAATAATCCATCACATCTATCGAGAGCAGCCAGATTATCCAATTCATACGATAACTTTATCCATTCGAGCGGCACCTCGCTATTTTTCAACCAAGTGATATAGTGATTGAATTTATCTTCAGATACCATGGTGTCGGTAATACCAACAATCATTAAGCAGCTCTCTGTAATTTTTGTTGAAGAAGATCATGCAATATTTTCTCACCTTCCGTAATAACTGCTTCAATCTCGACACAGAACAACGCCGTGAATTGAAATGACTCAGGCATATTTATCGATCTTAATCGCACCGCATCTTTTTCTGTTGTGATGATATATTCAGCTTTGCATTCTTTATAAACTCTTTGAATCTCTTGGATATCGATTTCATTATATCGATGATGATCAGGAAATACAATTAAATCCTTGATGGCAAAACCCATTTCATTCAATGTTTCTTTGAATGAATCCGGGTTTCCGATCCCGCAGAATGCCACGCAACTCTTTTGTCCAGTTTTAGATAACGGTATATCCTTATTGGCGAAAATTTCATAGAGCCGTCTTGGTTTAAATTGAACAGTAACCAGCGGCTTTTTAGTATATTTCTGGATGACTGACTCTAAAGAGCCATAATTCCGAGATAAAACTAATAAATCAGCTCTTCGCAACGATGAAAACGGTTCTCGACGTAATCCTGCGGGCAGCATTAGAATTTTCAAAAGCGACCTCGTTCCATCAATCATAACAATATCAATGTCTCTTACAATTCCCCGGTGCTGGAAACCATCATCTAATAAAATCACATCGGGTTTAAATTTTTCTACCACCATTCTTGCAGCTCGTGCCCGATCTTCATCAACAACCACGATTATGCCAGGGAACTTCATTGCAATCTGAAACGGTTCATCACCCATTGTCTCTGCTGTTCCATTTATATCCATTCCATCGGAAACAATATTCGTTCCTTTCGTTGTACGCTTGTATCCTCTGCTCAGAACAGCGACTTTCGATTTTTGATTCAAACAATATCGGATTAAGTATTCCACAAACGGTGTTTTCCCGGTTCCACCCGTTGTGATGTTACCGACTGAAAGCACGGGGACATTAACTATCACACTCTGAAATAATCCGACATCGTAACACCAATTCCGAAACACAATCGCTAAACAATAAAGCCATGACAATGGCAGTAATATAAATCGAAGAATTTTCAATTGACTCTATTCACACGATCGATAATATTGCATCAGCGACCCGTGATGAGGCACCTTTCGTGCCCAGACGTTCCCTGACGATTGAAAGTTTTTTCGAAATATCTTTGCGAGATGCTTCGTTTTCCAGCATCTTTATAGTTTCTTCAGCAAGATTCTGGGGAGTGACTTTTAATTGCAGTAATTCCGGAACAATTCTTCCATCTGCTACGATATTCACTAAACCGATATTCTTAATCCGTACAAGCATTCTGCCAATCAGATACGAGAGCCATGAAGTCTTGTAAACAACGATCATAGGTGTTTGGTAATATGCTGTTTCGAGTGTCGCCGTTCCAGAAGTTACTAGTGCGACAGTTGAATTTTTCATAACATCGTATGTTGCGTTTTGAATAAGCTGAACCGGAAAATCATCCCTCATAAACGATTTAACATAATCGACATTTAAAACAGATGATACCCCTACCGCTGTTTGAACACCGGAGTGTTCATGCAACATTCTTGCGGCACCAAGCATCGCGGGGAAAATGCGCTCAAGCTCTTGACGGCGACTGCCCGGAAACAATCCGAGAATCGGTTTCTTACAGTCGAAGCCATACCTCGTGCAAAATTCTTTCAACTCCTGCGGCTCTGTGAACACTTCCAGCAATGGGTGACCAACAAACTCAACATCAATTCCTTCTCTACGATAGATACTTTCCTCAAAAGGAAACACAACGAGCATCTTGTCGATCAATCCTTTCATCTTTTTCAATCTGCCTGGCTTCCACGCCCACACCTGTGGACTGATGTAATACAAGATCTTTATTCCCTGTTGACGTGCTCTTCGAGCAAACCGAAGATTGAATCCCGGATAATCGATGAGTAGAAGAACATCCGGTCTCTTCACTTTCAACAGCACATTCAATGTTTGTTCAACTGACTTTAATAACGGTAGATGTTGAAGTACTTCCCAAAATCCCATCACAGAAATTTCACGAACGTGGTAAATCAACTCCATTCCTGCTGCCTGCATTTTATCGCCGCCGATGCCGAAGATTACGCAGTTCGGGTCCTTGCGTTTTAATTCGCGCACCACCCCTGAACCGTGAAGATCACCCGATGCTTCACCAGCAATTATCATTACACGCAATTGTTTACCCTCTGACATACCAAAGAACAAGAAGTAGCACCGTTGTAATACAGATCGCCAGCAGTGAACTTCTTTCTGAATTTAATCCTTTTTTCAAAGCAAGCTCAGGTTGTGAGGAATTTCCACTTTTATATTTTTTAAACGTTGGAACAAAACGCGGTACTGCCTGAAAATAATCAATATACACACCGCCGAATATTCGAAACAACGATTCTTCCTCCAAGCTCACGATGAACGAATACTGGGAAAAAAAATAAATCAACGCAAAAAGTGCAAGAAGCGGTGTATTTGCCATAATACCAATGCCAAAATATATCAGCATATTCCCGAGATAGAGCGGATTGCGAACATAAGCGAATGGACCATGAATAACAAGCTGCGATCCACCTACCGCGCCACGCGTACGAGTTTCACTGCCGGCTAAAGAAACACCCCATAACCGGATTAATTCACCAACTATTACAAGTAAGAATCCTGACAACAAACTTGTGCCGGTTGGTTGCGCAATTAGCACCATAACGATTAAAAAAGGAACCGGTGTGTAGCTTCGATATTTAAAAAGTGTTTGTCGGAAATCCATTATCCACCTAAAAATGCTTCACGGGCTGCAAGTTGTGCATGCCGTCGTTTTCTTAATAAAGAATGCTTCTTTGACTGCTGTTGTTTTAAAATAATTGTCATTCGTTCAATGATATCCGCAAATGTCCGATACTCGAAGTATGATATATTTTCCTGTTGACAATATTTTAATAGATCATCTTTTGCAAATACAATATCAGCGTAACGAGCTGGGCAGCGATCCGAATAACCTTCACCGATATATATTATAATATCATCATCACCACAAAGTGTGAGTATGTGGTTACGCTTACAGCAGGCACACCGATCGCATACTTCATCAGTAAATGGGAATGAAGGTTGAAACAACACGCAGGATGTTCCATTAAGTGGCTCCAGATCGAGATGATTTGTAAAATAAGGAACATCACTCAAACCATTATGTTCAAGGATTCTCTGGATATAATAATCCATTCCATCGCTGACGATGCAATAGTCTAATCCTTGATCGTTACAAAAATTTAAAAACTTACTAAATGACGAATCAATTTCTTGTTTGTCGGTAAAATCGTCGAGTTTTTTCTTATCGACTTCGCCACAGCTTAGGCACTCTTTTCGAAAGCATTCAAGTGCGGATAACTTACCTTCGCGGTAATCCTGAAAAAACCCAAGACATCGTTTTCCACCGAACGTTTCAAACATCGTATCACCGACGTCCAGGCGAGTTATTGTTCCATCAAAATCAATGAAAACTTTTATCATAGAAAAGATCATCAACTAATACTTCTGAGAATAAAACCAGTGGTGTTAGTTTGTTACTGCGGCGGAACGAACCCGCGCTTCCTCGTTGAATCGGACAGTAACTATCTTGGAAACTCCTTCTTCTTCCATCGTAACACCATACAAAGCGTTCGCTGCCTCCATTGTTCGCTTGTTATGTGTAACGACAATAAACTGTGTATTATCAGAAAATTTTTCGAGGATTCGTGTATACCGATCAATATTTGAATCATCAAGCGGCGCATCGACTTCGTCTAAAATACAGAACGGACTCGGTTTTACAAGATAAATTGCAAACAAAAGCGCGATTGCCGTCAATGTTTTTTCACCACCGGAGAGAAGATCGATTGACGTGGGACGCTTTCCACGCGGCTTGGCAGTAATCTCAATATTCGCTTCAAGAGGATCTACATCTTCTTCAAGCTTTAGATCGCACTCATCACCTTCCTGGAACAGCTCCTTAAATGTTGCGATGAAGTTCGTTCTGATCTTGGAAAATGTATCTAAAAATTTTCGCTGTGCTGTGTTGTTAATTTCTTCAATCGTATTCAGGAGTATCTTTTCCGCTTCAACAAGATCATCCCGCTGCTGTGTTAAAAAATTGAGCCGTTCACTCTCGCTTGTGAATTCATCGAATGCCGCAAAATTGATTGCACCGAGAATTCGAATTCGATCTTTAAGGTTCTTCACCTCTTCACGCAGATGTGCAAAATCTACCCATTCATCATCAGCATAGGTTTTAAGCTGGAGTTCGATTTCAAATTCTTCCTGCGCACGGAGCTTCACATGTTCGATATTCGACTTCAGTTCAGATATTTTCATCTCCAGCTCGTGTGTAGCAGAAACCGAATCATCATGCAAACGACGCTCATCTTTGATTCTCAGCTCAATCTGATGAAGTTCATTGCGGCGAGAAGAATATGATCCTTCGATCTCTTTCTTTTCACGCTCAATGATTTCAAATTCTGCACGAAGCTTGCTTAATTCTCGGCTGAGGATCTCAACGTCATTGTATAAACGAGTAAGTTCTTCTTGTGCACGTGCTATCTCGTCTGAACGTCTTGCCCATGTTAGGCTGATATCGTTCAATCGTGCATCCGCACGCTCGATATCTCGCTCTGTATTTCTAAATTCACCCTGCAATGTGACTACTTTGATTTCCAATTCATTCACTGTCTTGGTTTTTTCACTTAACGTCAGTTCTAACGATTCAAGCTCTCTGATGGCGATATTCGCAACTGCTTCTTGTGCGCTCTTTTTACTTGCCAGAGCAAGAAGGTCTCTGCCCGTTTGATCATACTGCTGCCTAAGTTCAACAATTTCTGTATTCAACGATTCGATTTCAATTTTATTTCGCTCGATGCCTCCAAATGCACGCTTTTTCTCGAATTCAAGTTGAGCAATACGCATCTCTATCGCCGTCATCTCCTTCTCAACACCTTTAACGGCATCCCGCTCTGGCTCTATACTCATCTCACCGTATTGTTTAAGCACTTCGGTTTCCTTATTGGATACCGACTTGACTTCACCGTTTAATCGGTGGATCTCTTGCTCAAGCTCGGTAATTTGGGATCTCTTATTTATCAAGCCGCCTTCATCAAACCGTCGGCTGCCTCCTTTTAACAATCCTGAGCTAGAGACGAACTGACCGTCGAGCGTGACACATCGAACACTTGATAACTCTGAGAATATCTTTTTGGCTGCATCAAACGTATCAACGATAACAACATCATCGAGCAAGAAGTTTAGGAGCGGTCGATATTTTTCATCGCACTCGACTACATCGGATGCCCATACGTGTAACAACTTTCCCTTGCTACCCCGTTTAATTTTAGGAATCCATTGTAGACAAAGAAATGTTGTTTTACCTTTATCCTGTTGTTTCAAATCGTCCAGAGCTGAATAAACATCTTCTACTTTTTCAACGACCAAGACATTGGCTATTTCAGCGAGAGCCGTCTCGATGGCAACCCGATATTTTTCACTGGAATGAATTATATCAGCTACGGTTGTAATTTGTTTCTTCTGCCATGCTTCATGATTGAGGAGATATTTTGTTCCCTCCGAGAATCCTTCGTGACTTTCAAGCATGCGTCGGAAAAATTCAATTTTAGAAGTTTTACGCTCGATCTCATGTTTGATGTCAAGATTCTTTGCTCGATGCTTTTCTAATTCCTGATTTAAATTCTCCTTCGATTGCTGTTTTGCATACAATTGCATTTCTGCTTCAACAAAACGTTTCCTGAATTCTCTGTCCTGAATCGTAAGCTGCTTAATCTGCTCTTCTACTTTTTCAATATCGATATTATACAACGTGTTATCTTCGGTTGAGCGATCGACCCGCCCGCTTATGTTATCAATGCGGGCTTTTATTCTTTCCTGCTCACCACGTTTTTCAACAATTTCATGAGTGATGCGAAGAACTTCATCTTTTAGTGTTGCAACTACAACTTTCCTCTCATCTACATCTTCCAAAAGGTGCTGATGTTCTACTTTCAATTCTTTAAACATTACTTCCGAGGTTTGGAGATCTTTTAGATTATTTTCTCGCCGTATCTGCAACAATTCTTTTTCCCGCTGCAATAGTTCGTTCTGTGAGTGTAAGTCTTCTTTTTCTTTTTCATATCGCTCGATATTTACCGTTAAAGAATTCTGTCTCTCATTTGCGACAAGAATTTTATCTTCTGCTCGATGAATTTCTTCAAATTTTGCCGCTGATAAGCGCTGGGTATCTGTAAGCTGCTCTTCGATTTCATCAAGACCTTGCCTGAGATGCTCGATCTGATCCTCTTGCTGCTGAAGCTCTTTATTAATTTTCGTTTTATCTGTTGTAGCAAGAATAAATTTTTCGTCAATCGGCTTTAACTTGTTATGGAGATAGGCATACTCCCGCTCGAGGAGATCGATATCAAGGGCTTTCAATCTATTAGAGACTTCGTTATACTGTTCCGCTTTTTTTGCCTGACGTTCAAGCGAGTTTACGGTCTTTTGGACTTCCTTAACAATGTCATTCACACGAGCAAGGTTTTGCTGAACATCTTCAAGTTTGCGAAGGGCAGCTTTGCGCCGAAACTTGTATTTTGTGACTCCGGCAGCTTCTTCAAACAATCTTCGGCGTTCATCAGTTTTATCGCTCAAGATTGTTTCTACCATCTTTAATTCGATAACCGAATATGCATCGCTGCCCATGCCGGTGTCCATAAACAAATCTACTATATCCTTTAATCGGCATGGGACTTTATTGAGGAGGTATTCACTATCACCCGAACGGAACACCCGTCGAGTGATAGTAACTTCAGAATAATCAGTTGGAAGGATGCCTTTTGTATTTTCGATTGTTAATGAAACTTCTGCTAATCCCACAGCTTTACGGTTCTTCGTACCGTTGAAGATAACATCTTCCATCTTATCGCTGCGGAGTGTGCTGTATCGCTGCTCACCGAGCGCCCAACGTATCGCATCAACGATATTAGTTTTACCACATCCATTAGGTCCTACGATCGCTGTCACACCAGAATCAAAACTGACATTGATCCGCTGTGCGAATGATTTAAAACCTATTATTTCAATCTTCGAGAGATACATGAATTAGTCTGTCTAATTACCCATTCGCAATAAATACTTTAGATAGAGTGTCATCGACCTTGTGTAATCAAGATAACCATATATTACGACACTTACCAATATTATGCAAAGCAAGCCAAAGGCATAAACTTTCCCAGGGAATACATCATAAATAATCGAGATTCCCTTGAACAATCGAAGCACAACCCACAATCCAACCAGCGCAATGAGAACAAATACAGGGAGAATATAAAAATCCGTTTCCATTAAACGAAACAGAATCATTGAAACTGGTATAAGAATAATGTATGGTAGCATCGACCACATTGTAATTGAAAATGCGTGATAGAAATATACTCGTGTCCTTACCATCATCGAAAATACTTTCACAATAAGGGCGACAAGAAACAACTTTATCAAAATCAAACCGGATATTACAAGGATAAACTTTAAGGGACTCCAAACGAGCTGAATAAACCATTCCTTTATTCCGTCGGACATAAATTGGCTTAATAGATTATCCAATAAATGATTGTTACGGTAATGCCCTAAGATACTTGAAAGAACAGTTGCCCAAGTAATGGAAATTATTATTGCCAGAAAGATGGAATGTACATAGGTCAAGATTCGTTGATCGCGGACATCTGCAAAGAAATTATATGTTCGAAAGAGAGAACGATTTACACAATCACGGAAGCGTCTGTTTGCATTGTAAATGAATGCAAAGGAGATCAGAGCAATAAAACCAACAATCACATAGATTATGGGTGCATTCGATGAATAATTACCGACGGGCAGTGCTTGAACTTTCTCATCATTAAATAGTGCCCTCACTACATCGAATGCAATACGTTTCTCGCGCTCGTAACTGACTATGCCCATTGCATATAAGTATGGATTGCGGGAATGGGTTGTAAGCGAAGGCCTATCGGTACGCCAATCGTTAAACGACCAAAGAACACTGCCGGCGACTTTGACTTCTTGGATTGTACGATAAAATTGCATCGCATACCTTGCCTGAGATTCCATCGAGAGCGGATCGCTGTAACCGTTACGATTACCCGGTTCAACATCCCAGCCATAACGTGCAACAATTATCGGTTTCTCTGGGTAATTCGACTTGAATTGTTTTAAGACACCAAGAAATTCCTTCGGCTCGTCTCCGTACGAATTCAGTGCTATCATATCGACATAATCGAAACAGGAAGAAATCCTGGAGCTTGTTGCAAAATATACACTACGTTTATCAAGAGATTTTATAACATTCCTTAGCCCATTGACTAACTCACATGAACTTGAAGATGATGTTTCGAATTCATCCCCAATCCCCCAGGCAATAACCGAAACATGGTGTTTATCTCGATCCACCATTTCTTTCAAGTAAGTTGTTACAATTTCCTGATAATAATCCTTTTCAAGAATTTCTCTAGGTACATCGTCAAGCGGAATTTCTTCCATAACGAACAACCCATACCGGTCGCAGAGATTCAACGTGTAAGGATGCGGTGGATATAAAAATCTTATTAGATTTGCACCAAGAGTTTTTATTGAGGCAACATCACGCTCCAATGCTTCATAGGTCATCGCCGATGCAAAGATAGCGTGATCTTCCTGCCAGAGTATTCCTTTTAATGTTAACAGATTGTTATTCAACATCAACGAGCCATCTTTCCATCGTATATCCCTAACACCGGTATCCAAGATGTATTCGTCGATGATG
The DNA here is from genome assembly GCA_964354225.1 of uncultured Chlorobiaceae bacterium. Taxonomy (GTDB): domain Bacteria; phylum Bacteroidota; class Ignavibacteria; order UBA10030; family SZUA-254; genus CAYGZC01. The sequence continues at coordinate 55,261 of CAYGZC010000017.1, forward strand.
TTGATTTCTTTATTAACAATCCGAACAATCTGACATCTAAGAACATAGAGATCGGGTGTTTCAGGAGACCATAACTTTGGATTTGGGGCAACAACTTCAGCATTTATCGAAACAGATTTATTAACCAGCGGTGAGACGGGTGATATTCCACTGCGACCAACTAATGTACTATTTAATTTGTCAATCGCTTCGACCTGAAATCCGAGTTGGTTCCCAGGCTCTGATTTCAAACCTGACCAGTGATCAGTTATCGCGGAATGGACGATAAATTTTACAGACTTGCCATCATTTGAAATCGTAGTAGCAACATCTATTTTCTCGATGAATAACTTTGGCATTGCGAGGATATACACATCACGAAAAATTCCACCATAGGATCGCCATCTGCCTACCTGCTGCCGTAAAGGTAATGTCGTCTTGGGAGTTAATTCATTATCGACGGAAATCTTAATAACATTTTCAGTGCCGACTTGAAGTATATTTAGTGGAATCGGTAAAATGAAAGACGAATATCCCCCCGTGTGTCGCCCTACAAAATTTCCATTGATAGTAATTTCGCTTTGATAATTGATGCCATACACAACCAAAGCAAAAGTATATCTATCAAGCATCTCCGATTTGATTTCAAATAAGCGCTGAAATATTACTTTCGCTGTGAAGTCGTATGCGCTTGGGATTACCACAGAACCCCACACCTTGCCATCTAATGTATATTTCCATGTGCCGGCAAGATCGATTTTCATCCGAGATGGTGAATCTTGGAACATTGCTGCATCCGTGCCAACCCGTGTCGGTTTGCCGTTCTCAAAAAATTTAACTTCCGGAGAGGTGGGAATGAATTGAGCAATCCCGCTTGTATGGAGAGAGAAAATAAAAAGCGCAAATTGTAATATTCTGCGCTGAGTTATTTTACGTTTTATTGTCTTGATTGTTATGGGTCTATGCCCGTCTGTGATTAACTATCGTTCTAATTTCCTGCTTACTAAAAAAACTTAGCAAGAAGTTTTAAAGCAATTCTAATATTGATGCAACTATTTTAAAAAAATCAATTAAATATAATAAAAAAGAGTGCTGAATGCAACGAAAATCTAATAAAATGGATAGATTTTAAAGAAATTTAATTAAAATCGAATGGAATTTCCCTTATAAACTTAGTGTGATGTCTCGACACCCGCTTGGATAATTGCCATGAAAGCATCGGATTTAAGACTTGCCCCACCAATTAAGCCCCCATCAATATCAGATTGGGAAAGAAGCGATGACGCATTTTGTGCATTCATGCTTCCACCGTATTGAATGATGATCTTTTCGGCAAGTGCCCAGAAGTAAATCTGTCCAATTAGTTTGCGTATGAGTTTATGAACTTGATTCGCTTGCTCAGGTGTTGCATTCTTCCCCGTTCCGATTGCCCATACCGGCTCGTAGGCAATGACAAGTTTTTCAACCTCGGAAGAAGTAAGCTCGTGTAAAACTCCTTTAAGTTGTGTTGTAATTATTTTATCAGTGATTCCGGATTCTCTCTCTTCAAGTGTTTCGCCGATACAAACGATGGGAGTTAGTCCTGCACTCAACGCTTTTTTAATTTTCGCATTAATCAGCTCATCGGTTTCCCTGAAGTACTGCCGTCGTTCTGAATGTCCGAGTATGACAAATTCACAGCCGATTGCTGTAAGCATTTTTGCCGACACTTCACCAGTATAGGCACCGTCATCATAATGCGACATGTTCTGTGCACCAAGTTTGATCAGAGAATCTTTTATAAGAGACTTCGCTACCACTAATGAAGTATATGGTGGACAGATAACAACATCCACTTCATTCCTGAAATCCTTCAACCGCTCTTTTAACTCATTAATGAGTGAAGCGGTTTCGTGGATGTTTTTATTCATTTTCCAATTACCTGCAATCAGCTTACGTCGCATAAAAATCTCCGGTTAAATTTAAGACTTAGTCATGTGAATAAAATCCCTATTTATCGGTTGAATAAATTCTTAATAGTCTCGATCTGCTTCAGATGATTCATATCGTGACCTGCATAGAGTAACAACATCTTCTCGATATTTTCTTTACCTCGCTCCGAGTGAATCCCGAAACGCTTCCATTCTTTGGAGGTTAAAGATTTAAGAAGCTCAACATTTTCTTTCCGGATTGCTGTGAACAGTGTCAGCTTTTTCTGGCAATCAGCATTCTCATAGTGCAAAGACTTAGCCCACTTGTTTTGATCGTATGATTCAATTTTTGATCCCGGATCGGCAAGAATTTTTCGTATCCGATAACTAAGAACTATTTCTCCGTCCGTTAGATGTGAGACGATCTGAGCAATTGACCATTTCCCTTTTTTCGGCGGCTTCTGTAGCTGATTGTTATTCAATCCGCGAATTGCTTTTGCAATTGCGGAAGGTGTTGATTCAAATACTTCCAATGGTTCTTTATCTATCATATAAAGAAGTAAATGTTTTGCACATGGATTTCTCTTAATTGATGCCTTGTTAATCTTTTTCATGTTTTTTTCCTTTTTAATTATTAATTGCTTGTGTGACTTTCCGTGCTGCGTCCTCAAAGCTTGATGCAACTGCGAAGTTTAAGCCAGAGTTAGCAAGTATTTTTCGCGCTTCCTCGGCATTCGTTCCTTCAAGTCGGACTACAACAGGTAAACTTACGTTCACTTGCTTCGCCGCTTCGACAACACCGTTTGCAACACGGTCGCACCGTACAATCCCACCAAAAATATTGATTAGAACTGCTTTCACATTTTTATCTGATAGAATAATCTTGAAGCCATTAGAAACCGTCTCCACATTAGCGCCGCCGCCCACATCAAGGAAGTTTGCCGGTTCACCACCAGCAAGCTTGATTATATCCATCGTCGCCATAGCGAGCCCGGCACCATTTACCATACATCCAACATTACCATCGAGCTTGATGTAGTTGAGATTGTATTTTGAAGCTTCGATTTCGAGGGGTTCTTCTTCGTCAAGATCACGCATTGCGAGAATATCTGGATGGCGGAAGAGTGCATTGTCATCAAAATTCATTTTTGCATCGAGGGCGATAACTTGTCCGTCGGTTGTAATAACAAGCGGATTAATTTCCGCAAGCGATGCGTCTGATTCTTCATAAGCACGATAAAGTGCCAGCAAAAATTTCACAGCATTCTTTAAAATATCTCCAGATAAACCTAATCTAAATGCCAACTTGCGAGCTTGAAAATCCTTAAAACCGATAGTTGGATTTATGGTTTCCTTCAATATCTTTTCCGGTGATTCAGCAGCAACTTTCTCAATTTCTACACCACCTTCGGTAGATGCCATAACAACATTTTGAGATTTTGCACGGTCGAGCGTGATCCCAACATACAACTCTTTTGCGATTGAAATTCCTCGTTCAATGAGAAGCCGCTTCACGATTTTTCCCTCCGGTCCGGTTTGATGAGTTACCAATCTCATTCCGAGAATTTGTGAAGCAAGCTCTCTGAGTTCGGCTAAACTCTTGGCAACTTTTACGCCACCACCTTTACCGCGACCACCGGCATGGATTTGTGCTTTCACAACCCAAACACTTCCGCCGATGCCTTGAGCGACTTTCACAGCTTCATCGACAGAGAAAGCAACTCCACCTTGAGGCGTTGGAACGTTATATTTTCTTAATATTTCTTTTCCTTGATATTCATGTATTTTCATAGTTACTCCATTATTTCACTTTCGTCGCAATCGACTTCGCTTGCGTAAATAGTAAAAGATAATCCTGTCCGCCGGCTTTGGAATCTGTGCCGCTCATGTTGAAGCCACCGAACGGATGCGCGCCAACCATGGCACCTGTGCACTTGCGGTTAAGATAAAGATTGCCGCAGTAGAATTCTTTCTTAGCTTTTTCAAGTTTCTTTTTATTCTTTGTGTACACTGCACCTGTCAATCCATATTCGGTGTTGTTTGCAATCTCGAGTGCATGGTTGAAATTCTTCGCCTTGATTACAGCAAGCACCGGTCCGAAGATTTCCTCCTGTGCAATAGTCGCTTTTGGCTCGACATCGGCAATGATCGTAGGTTTCAAGAAATAACCGTCACACGGTGCACGGTCGCCGCCTGTTATAAGTCGACCACCTTCTTTTTGTGCAGTCTGAATATATTCCAACATTTTTTCCAACGAGCCCTTGTTAATGACCGGACCCATGTAGTTGTTTAAATATTTTGATGGACCAACAGTAATCGACTCGGCTTTTTGTTTTAGCATCTCAACAAACTTATCATACACTTTCTCATCAACGATTGCACGTGAGCAGGCAGAACATTTTTGTCCTTGAAAACCAAACGCAGCAACCGTA
>CAYGZC010000018.1:0-2004 GCA_964354225.1 uncultured Chlorobiaceae bacterium
AACCATCAAAGAATTGCGCCGCTCCAAATCGAATAGAAAATTGTTCGGTGTGTGTAGCGGTCTTGCAAAATATTTTGATATCGATCCAACTATCGTCCGTTTTGTCTTCGTTTTTCTTGTGCTGCTTTCGTTTGGCTGGGGGTTAATTTTATATATCATTCTTGGTATTGTAATGCCCGAAGAAAAACTTAATCCTACTTCTAATTAAGGAGAATATGATGAGTAACAACACTGTCAAGATATCATGGTTTGGCATCATACTAATCATCGTTGGTGTGTTGATGCTGCTGGATAAGTTTCAAGTAATCAATATTTCGTTCTCCTCAATATTCTGGCCCCTGATGATGTTAGTCGGGATTATCGCAGTAGGCAGAGGATACAATCAAAACCGGCGCGGTAAGATATTTTGGGGCACAGTGCTTTTTATGTACGCGTTGTTTTTCTTCCTGCGTTCCTCCGATTACTTTGAGGTGTATTCGCACACATTCTTTCCGGCGACATTTTTAATTTTCGGGATAGCATTCTTCATGATGTATCTAAGCAATATGAAAGATTGGCCCCTACTGATTCCAGCAGTTGTCCTAGCAGCAGTTGGTTCACTATTTATTTTAAATGAATACGGATATATATATGATTGGGAAGTTTGGGATATAATCAGGTTGTACTGGCCTGTGATTCTGATACTCTTCGGACTTGCAATACTGCTGCGGCGGAGATACACTGTAAATTCTAATAAACCTGTATCAGTCACTGTACCGCCACCTGATGTTGGTTCGTAACCGGGAGATGTTCAAACAGCGTTAATGTTTTTCCTGATTGCAGCAGCGGCGGCGAGTATTCTTTATACTCATTTATCTAAGATTGGCTGGGAGAAGGTTACGAAGTAACGTCTCGCAGCTACACGCAGGCAGGGCTTTTTAGCACCGAACTTCCTACGAAGAACAGAACTTTAAATTTAGCGCTTTCCTGTCCTACGAAGCACCAAATCCCTGCCTGCGTGTAGGTGCTGTTAGCGGTTCGGCTTTTTAAATCTTCATCATTATTATCAATATTTCGCTTCAAAATCTAATTGTCGTCCTTCACTTATAGCCTTTTTGTCCATCATAGAACCAACTCCAACTCCTACAGCCATTCCAATTGGTAAGCCAATTCCTAAAAGGCCCATGTTTCCTAAACTAATACCAAACGCAACTCCCATTGGTATACCAAATGCAGACATACCTAAAATCATCCATAGTTTTCGATAGTAATTTTTGGGAACAACTTTGTGTCTTTTCTCTAATAATTTAATAATTATATTTTCTTTCTCTTTTATTGATTTCGCAAAATGTTTATCAACATGAGTAATAGAATTTAAATGTTCAATTTCTTTATCAATCAAATCGACCGTTTCACTTGTCAATTTCTTTTCTTCCAAAGCCTTTAAAAGTCTACCAAGTTGTTGATAAAGATTTAATGCCTTTAAATTTTCTGAGACTTGTTGTCTTTCTATTAGTTTTTTCATTTTTGATTTTTTTTTAAGCTGACCGCTAACTAGTGGCTTAACGAACTATGGCGTATATCCTGCCGTATTGGCTTGCTAAACGCCATATGGCGTTTATTTTGTTTTTGGCTGATGTATAGCTTTATCTGGTAGATTAATAATTTTTTCAAATATTTCTTTCCAAACATGAATGAACAACTCCATACTTTAAATTTTAAATATCTATCGTTGACTTATTCTCTTTTTACCTGGTATTCGTCGTATGTCTTTTGATGTGCGGGATCAATTCTCGATAAACGAGCATAAATAGATGGATCTGAGCTTTTCAAAAATATCTCGGCAATCTCAAGGTATTTCGTATCGAAGAATGATCTTATTACCAAGCTGGACTGGTTGATTTTGTTCTTAAGTTTTGCTATTTTGTCCAACGATGAGAGAATTCTCTTCATCGGTTTTGGGGAATTACTGAAAAGAGAATCAAGTCCCCAATAATGATATGTGTGAACCGCCTTCCTAAAATC
>CAYGZC010000019.1:0-15782 GCA_964354225.1 uncultured Chlorobiaceae bacterium
GGAGGTCTTTATCGAGTTGCATAATTATTTTCCTTTTTTCTTTGCGCACTCTGCGGTTAAATACTCACCGTCTCGCCATTCGGTGGGATAAACTTCGTCACAGAGATCACTCTACATTTAAGATAAATATCCTGTTTTCCATAAGAACAATCCTGTGTTCTCATCATGCCCACGTACCAACTCTTCACCATCGAATTCATCGACGAACGCTTCACACGCCCAAAGTTTCGTGCCGGGCATAAGGTGCCCGCCGAATACTTTTCCTTGTGGATCGCCAAGGAGAATGTGAACATGCACGAATGGCTTTCCATCGCGGATGCTCACGTTACCCGTCAGGTTTAAAATTTCCATACCACTTTTAAATTCCATCGAGTTGTACTTTTTCGTGTTCTGATCGTAGTAAGCAATGATAGCGTGAGTGGTTGCGCCGATGCCATAAATGCGTCCGCAGCGGATGTTCTCCTTCTGCACGAATTGCGTTAATCCTTCCAGCAAATCGGTACCAGAGGGAAGTTGTCCGATAATTGTTCTTTTAATTTTGTAATTGGTCATTGGTTTAGAAAAATAGATAGTTGTTTATCGATTTCAAGCGCTTTAGAAACCGCATTATTGAACCAATACTCAACTACTTCGGATGTGTCTTCTTTCATCCTTTTTTTCTTGCATTTGATATTAACTCTGAATACCAGAGGATGTTCAGTCAACTGTGGTTGCTTTATGATAAAGTGTCGCAAATCGAATACAAGAATTGTATCTCCACTAGTAGTGGCAGCGTCAAATCCATTTTTAAAAAGATCAATTAGTATTCTGTATTTAGTTAGTGCAAAGTCGATTAATTTTGCCTTTAGTGTCAAGTAAATATGGGGGTACTGATTGTCATGCTCGGATTCCCTTTCTGCATGTCCTTCGCATATGTTGATAAGGTCCAAAGATTTTAAGTTATTTAGAGATTCGAGCCAGCTATCTTTGATGTTCTTATCAACACATCTTCCTTGCCAGATTCTTTCGTGATCCCGACAAGACAATATTTGAGCATTACCTTTCACTGTAACTATTCTTTCAGTCTAAAAAGCTATTTTGTAAATGATGATTGTATTGATTATTGATATTTCATTATGGTAAATTCGCTTTGTACTTTAAATATTGTTGAAAGGTTTCTGCGAAAGACTTATAAAAAGACTCATTGGATATCCTAAAATAAGATGGATGAAAGTGATCGATAAAAAAGATGCCGTCCCGAGAATACAATCTTTTTATGTTACTGACTGAAGAAAATACATCAGAATCTTTCAATATAATAAAAGTTCCACCACATACGACTATTCTTGGACCTAGAATTTCAATTTGTCTCCAAATGAAGTTCTTATAAAACTCATAATATTTTTTTAAATCTTTATAACTGGATCTGGACTTACCACGAGATTTCTTTACATTCATTACAGCGCAGGACATAAAGAAAGCTTTCCAGTTCTCATCTGAGCGAATATTACTCAAAGGAGGAAGTGCATAATCGACTTTTATCCTTTGTATTGCGGTGCATATATCTGCGACTCGATGCCACAAGAGATATCTTGGACGATTCCAGACACGTATCGGGCCAGCGACATTCCGATATTGACCATTAGGATCGTTTGGGTCCCAATAAGCCTCTTTGTTTAAAAATAGAATTTTTGAGTTGTCATACTTTGTTTCATCCTCAATGTCAAGGAGACCATCTTCTATGAATGATGGATCATCATCACTATTCCATTCTTTAAAAAGACTCTTCAGTTTTGATGTGTATTCGCTCATTTGTGAGTTGTTCTATGTAAAAAGTGTTGGTTGACCCGATTGTGTTTTTCGTGGAGTAAGTTTAAAATGTTTGTACACAAGCTCCGTTGCTTCTCGTCCTCGTGGCGTTCGCTTTAGAAATCCTTCCTGAATCAAATACGGTTCGTAGACTTCCTCAATCGTTCCGGGTTCTTCGCCAACCGCAACTGCCAGTGTGCTGATGCCGACAGGACCGCCATTGTACTTCTCAATAATTGTTAGGAGAATTCTTTTATCCATGTCATCGAGACCCAATTCATCAACCTCTAACGCCTTGAGGGAATATTCGGCTACTTCCTTTGTTATGATATTGTTTGAATGCTCAAGTTTTTTATCTGCCTGGGCGAAGTCGCGGCAGCGTTTGAGGAGCCGGTTTGCGATGCGTGGTGTGCCCCGTGAACGACGGGCGATTTCTTTTGTGCCATCTGATTTGATCTCAACATTCAAAATCTTTGATGAGCGCTTGATGATTTTTTCCAGTGACTCAGCCGGATAATAATCTAGTCGGTTGGAAACACCAAACCGTGAGCGGAGTGGTGAGGAGAGAAGACCAGCCCGTGTCGTCGCACCCACAAGCGTAAAGTTAGGGAGATTGAGCTGAACACTCCTTGCATTCGGTCCGCTGTCGATAACGATATCGATTTTGTAATCTTCCATAGCGGAGTATAGATATTCTTCAATAAGTGGGTTCATACGGTGGATTTCATCGATAAAAAGGACATCACCGGCGCTGAGATTGGTGAGTATGCCAGCAAGATTGTACGGCTTATCGAGTGCCGGACCTGATGTTGATTTTATTTGCACGCCCATCTCGTTTGCAATGATATATGCCAACGTTGTTTTACCCAAACCGGGTGGTCCGGTTAAGAGAACGTGATCTAAACTTTCGCCACGCTTCTTTGCTGCGGTGATGAAGATTTTGAGATTATCGACAATCTTTTCCTGTCCGACGAAATCTTCAAATTGTACAGGACGCAGAGTTTGGTCGAACTCTACCTCATTCTCAAGTCGTTCAGGTGTTGTAGGATCTATTCGTTTTGCCATACGATTGGAAATATACAGAGAATGGAGATGAAGAGCAAAAAATGTTAGTGTGTACACTAAGGGGTTATTTTCAAAATGAATTAATGCACAAAGTTGCAACGCTGTTTTAGTATCAATTGACATCTAATTAAGAATCTACTATATTACCACGTCATAAAGTTGAAAAAGGAAAAGTAAAAAGGTAAAAAACCATGCTTAATTATATCTGGTTGACACTTATAGTAATTGGTGTTATGGTCGCGGTATGGGGTGATTGGCATGATATCTCCACGAACAGATACCACAACGGTGAAGAATATGAAACTGTACTACAATTACCCGAGACACCCATTCTTCCATTAAGACAATCTCAAGTTTATCAATGTATGGTTGTGCATTCAGAAGAACTTGGTATCATGCAGCGCGCAGAATTGATTCCCGGTGCTGGCAATTCTGGCTCTCTCCATATTTTTATGGATGATAATACACCACCGCTCTGGAGAGAAATTTTTAAAGCCCAGAAGAATAATGACTTCCTCCTTGCCCATGTAAATTGGGAAAGCATTAGTGACCAAAAATTTCCCACAAGAATGACATTTGATCCAATCAGGTTCGTTAAACTTAACAATGTCACCAACGAAGGCATCATCAAATATGCAAAAATCGCTGTTGAGCTTGCTATCGGACTCATCGGCATCATGGCGCTTTGGCTCGGTATCATGAAGATTGCAGAGCAAGCAGGGTTGGTTGCCAAACTTGCTGGTTTGCTCAAACCGGTTACAACTCGGTTATTCCCCGATATCCCAGCCGATCATCCCGCAATGGGTGCGATGATTATGAATATCTCGGCAAACATGTTAGGTCTTGCAAACGCTGCAACACCACTGGGCTTGAAAGCGATGGCGGAGTTAAACAAACTAAATAAGAAACTCGGAACTGCAACAGATGCGATGTGCACGTTTCTTGTTATCAACACGAGTAATGTACAGTTAATACCTGCGACTGTGATAGCGATTCGTGCCTCTGCAGGTTCATCTAATCCTACAGATATCTTGGGACCTGTCATCGTTGCAACCACTGTTAATACTATCGTTGGAATCGTCACGGTTAGATTGCTCGCGAAACTTCCGGTTTTCAGACGGCAACTTGCAGCGGAGGTATGAAGTATGGAAACTTTCGTTAATATAATTTCAACAATCTCAATTCTCGCAATCCCTGCTCTCATCCTTTTCATCGTCATTTATGGGGCAATCAAGAAAGTTAAAATCTATGAAGCGTTCGTTGAGGGTGCAAAGGAAGGATTCAATGTCGGGGTTCGCATCATCCCATACCTTGTTGCGATGCTTGTTGCGATCGGAATTTTTCGCGCGGGTGGTGCAATGGAATTGCTTTCAACAGCTCTTTCTCCTTTCACGAAGCTTATTGGAATGCCGGCAGAAGCATTGCCCATGGCGCTCATGCGTCCGCTCTCGGGCAGCGGTGCGTTAGGTGTAATGTCTGAGATCATGAAAGCGCACGGACCAGATTCAATCATCGGTAGGATGGTGTCGGTGATGATGGGAAGCGGAGAGACAACCTTTTATGTTCTTGCTGTTTACTTCGGTTCAATCAGTATAACAAAAACGCGCCAAGCAGTACCGGCTGGCATCGTTGCAGATGTTGTCGGTATCGTTATGTCGGTATGGCTGGTGAATCTGATTTGGGGTTGATTTAGCTTGATTTTTAAGCCCATCTTGGCTATATTCAACAAGTTTAAATTCTTCAGAATACGCTGAATTAGATAAATTTTTCACTTCCTCAATCATTGGATTCATGAATTTCTTAAATAAATTAATTGTTACTACACTTCCAGCAATTCCAAAACCAATCGTTCGCAAATTTGCTAATCGTTACATTGCAGGTGAAAAACTCGCAGATGCTGTTCGTGTTGTTAAAGAACTCAATGCTAAAGGCATTATGGCGACGCTCGATGTTTTGGGTGAAGCCATCACGACAAAGGAGGAGGCAATTGCCGCACGAAATGAAATCCTCGAATTGTTTCCAACTATCCAAAAAGAGAAACTCGACTCCAATGTTTCCATCAAGCTGACACAATTGGGATTAAAACTTGACAGACAGTTTTGCTTTGAGAACGTTCGTATGGTCGTCTCCAAAGCGAAGGAGATAAATAACTTCGTCAGGATTGACATGGAAGATTCTCCCACTACAGATGATACGCTTTGGGTATACCGTGAAATCAGGAAAGAGTTTACGAATTCAGGAATTGCACTTCAAGCGTATTTGCACCGAACCGAACAAGATGCAGATCGGCTTATCAAAGAAGGTCTTGGACATTTTCGACTTTGCAAAGGAATTTATATTGAGCCGGAGGCAATCGCATTCAAGGATCATGATGAGATTAATCAGAATTACATTAGCGTTCTAAAAAATATGTTGGAACAAAAAGTGTATATTGGTATTGCCACACACGACGATGTATTGGTTGATGTCGCATACCGTTTCATTGACTCAATGAAACTGAAAAAATCTGAATACGAGTTTCAGATGCTGCTTGGTGTTCGAGAGGATCTTCGAGAAAAGGTATTAAAAGGTGGTCATCGCCTTCGGGTTTATGTTCCGTTCGGTGAGCATTGGTATAGATATTCGATTCGCCGCTTCAAAGAAAATCCGCAGATTGCAGGATATGTCGTTAAGGCATTATTCCACCGAAATAGTAAGTAATGAAAAACATAACAATCATAAATAAAGGAGACTTCAATGGCAGAAATAAAATCTGGAAGTGCGGCTCCTCGCTATCAGCCGTACGTTCCAATTGAAACCGACATGAAGGAGTTCACTATCAAGGCGCTCATCCTTGGATTAATCATGAGTGTCATCCTTGGTGCAGCGAACGCCTACTTAGGTTTGAAAGCCGGAATGACGATTGCTGCAACTTATCCGGCAGCGGTTATCGGTATGGCACTTTTAAGGATTATGAAAGGTTCTATCCTTGAAGAAAATTTTGCACGTACTGTCGGCTCGATCGGAGAATCGGTTGCGGCTGGCGCAATATTTACACTTCCTGCTTTTTTTATAGCTGGAATCTGGGAAGAATTTTTCACGGTAGGTCATTATCTCCAATCATCTCTTATCATGCTCGCTGGCGGTGTCTTAGGTATAATGTTCGTGGCGCTGCTCAGGCGTGTTATGGTTGAAGATGTGGAACTTCCATTCCCAGAATCGGTTGCGGCGGGTGAAATTCATAAAGCTGGACGCAGCGGTGGTACTGGCGCAAAGTTCCTCTTCTCGGCAATGGGCGTTGGTGCTCTCATCCAATCATTAGGACAATTTAAATTCTTTGCAACGTCTTGGGAACATTTCATCTCTTTTACGAAAACGATAATACCTTTACGTGCAAGTGGTCAGGCAGTGGGGCAAAGTGGAATTCTACTTAGCTCGCCCGGTGTAAGTCCGGCATATATGGGTGTGGGCTATATCATTGGACCCAAGTTGGCATCGTTAAACTTTAGCGGCGGTTTGCTGGCGTGGGGATTGTTTGTTCCGATTCTTACTTATTTCATCGGTCCAACGTTAATACCCACTGGTACAACTGCTGAAGAAGCAACTTGGGTTGGTATGGCGAATAATGTGTGGCGATTCATCGTCCGACCAATCGCTATCGGTGGAATGTTGATGAGCGCTGTATTCACATTGTTCAGGATGAGAAAAAGTTTGATTACCGGAATAAAGCGTTCAATCGGTGATGTAAAGAAAGCTGCGACAGGTGAGCATACAATCATCCGAACTGAAAAAGATATCAGCTTCAAATGGATAATCGTTGGAATTTTATTGGCAGGCATCGTAACATTTTTCATTTACAATTACTTCGCTGAAGATGTTACTGCTGCACTTGTTGCAACAATCGTGATGATTATTGCAGGGTTCTTTTTCGCTGCTGTCTCTGGTTATCTTGTCGGCATCATCGGCTCAAGCAACAATCCAATAAGTGGATTGACACTTTCAACATTATTAGTTGCTGCACTTCTGATGGTAGCCTTAGGAATGACAGGACATACAGGTGTAGCCGCAGTATTAGGTGTTGCTGCCGTTGTTTGTGTATCATCGGCAGTTGCTGGTGAGATGCTGCAAGATTTGAAAGTCGGACACATCCTTGGCGGTACGCCATGGAAAATGCAGGTTGGTGATTTATTTGGGGTTGCACTCGCTGCCATCGTGATGTTCATACCGTTAGTTGTTTTGCAGCAAGGTGATATAAACGCCGGGAAAATGGCAACTCCACCATACGAAGGTGGATTTGGTGGTCCAAAACTCCCAGCTCCACAAGCGAGTTTGATGGCGCTGCTATCACAAGGTATTGTAAAAGGTGAAATGGCTTGGCCCCTCATCCTTGTTGGTATGTTGATGGGATTGGGATTGATTTTGATGCAAGTGCGAAGCCCTATGCTTGTAAGCGTTGGTATGTATTTGCCGCTCGAAACAACATTTGCTATTTTCATCGGCGGGCTTTTTAAAGGAGTTGTCGACCGCATTAATATAAAGAAACAGCACAACGATGCTCAGAAAGCACGAATCGAAAACACTGGTGTTCTGCTCGCTTCTGGTCTGATTGCAGGTGAAGCTTTAATCGGTCTTGTATTTGCAGCTCTAGCATTTGCCGAGATACCGCTCTTCGCTATTTTCGATGCACCATCGTTTATCACAAGTTTGGTAATCTTTGCTATCATTGGTTGGATTCTTATTAAGATGCCGATAAAGAATGCTGGCAAAGCGGATGAACCCGCTCCACCAACTGCAGTGATGTAAGATTTATTTTGTAGGTCGGCCAGTTCGGTCGACCTACATTTTTTGTTTACTATTTTTAGGATTGTGTTGAAAAAGTCAGAGCAGAACCAAAAGGTTAATCTCTTAGAATTAAAACCAGCTCGTAATTTACAATCGGAAACAGGAGAAAAGGGTGAAATAATTCTTCTTGTTCCAAAATTTCATAATCGTTATCTGGTGAAATATATAATGCCGCACATCCGTAAACCGTATTTCCGGATTAAGCTCGATGAGTATGGAAGTTTCATCTGGAACTTTTGCGACGGTAATACAACTGTTGGAGAGATTTCGGATGGAATGCGAAAGAAGTTCGGCGATAATTTCGATACGACGTATGAAAGGATCGGTAAATTTGTAAATCAGTTGGTTAGGGATAAGTTTTTAATGATCGAAAACTTGAACGTAATACATGATTCGAACCTCTAATATAGACATTCTGAAAAAATTCAAATTTCTAAATCAGGATTAATTATTTGATTGAATTGAATATTGGAGTTTTAATGGTTTTGTGTGTAGGTTTTCTTCACAATTTTTAACACGATTAAGATGATAATTAATTTTCAACAAGAAAATAGATAGGAGTAAAATTATGTCAAACGCAATAGAAGGATTAAAACCGGAACTTGTGTGGAAATATTTTGCAGAGATTGCAAAAATACCCCACGGCTCCAAGAATGAAGCAGCTATCTCAAAATATGTTTACGATACCGCAAAAATATTTGGACTTGAGGCAAAACAGGATAAATACGGAACGGTGGTAGCTCGGAAACCAGCTTCTTCAGGTTACGAAAACAAGCAAAGTATTTGCCTCCAGGGGCACCTCGATATGGTGTGTGAGAAGAATACCGATAAACAGCACGACTTTATGAAGGATCCAATCGAACTTGTTCGCAAAGGAAATGTTATAATGGCAAACGGAACGACACTCGGTGCGGATAACGGAATAGCCGTTGCGACTAACCTTGCCATCATGGAAGATAAATCACTTCAACATGGTCCGCTTGAGTTTCTTTTCACGATAGATGAGGAGACCGGATTGACCGGCGCTAACAATCTTCAGCCCGGTTTTGTTCAAAGCAAAACGCTTATGAATCTCGATTCCGAAGAGGAGGGAGCTATTTATGTTGGCTGTTCAGGTGGAAGAGATACGCTTGCAACATGGAAAGTTACATTTGAAAAAATTCCGGCGCCATATGCTGCTGCCGAGTTAAGTGTAAAAGGATTAAAAGGTGGACATTCTGGTCTTGAAATTGATAAAGGAAGAGGTAATGCCATCAAGATCATCAACCGTGTTTTGATGGCACTTGATGAGGTTGGTGCTCGACTCTCGGCTATAAGCGGCGGCAATAAGCGCAATGCGATCCCGCGTGAGTGCACGGCACAGGTATTTATTCCGAAAACGAAAGTTAGTGCAGCGAAGGATATCGTTTCAAAGTATAACACAATTATCAAAGCTGAATTGGCAACAGTTGAAAAAGATTTAATTATCAGCATAGCTGAGATGCTGAATGTAAAGAAAGGTAAAGTTGTGAAGAAAGCACAACAGAGAAAAATTTATCAGACGATTGCGGCATTACCCCACGGTGTAATTAAGATGAGTGCTGATATTCCCGAACTAGTTGAGACCTCGACGAATGTTGCTGTTATCAACACGACACAAAGAGCTATCGTCCTTGCTACAAGTCAACGAAGCTCAGTTGCCTCAGAGATTAACGAAGTTTGTCAGATGGTGAAAGCAGTCTTCGATTTGGGTGATGCGAAAGTTGAGCAATCTGATGGTTATCCCGGTTGGAAGCCAAACTTAGATTCAACAATTCTCAAAACAGCGAAACAAACTTACCAGCAGTTGTACGGCAAAGAGCCGCACGTGAAGGCAATTCATGCCGGACTCGAGTGCGGCATCATTGGTGAGAAATATCCTGGAATGGATATGATCTCCTTCGGACCAACGCTCGAAGCAGTCCACTCACCGGATGAAAAAATTTACATCGATACAGTTGAAAAATTCTGGAACTTCCTGCTGGCGATATTGAAGAACGCGAACTAAACGAATTATCTTCCCGAAGGTTGGTGGAGTATTATTCCGGATAACCTTCGGGAAGTTCCATGTTGTAAATAAAAGCGCACAATCATTACAACGCAGGTGCAATACTCACCATAATTCCATAATCTAAAATCTGCCACTCAAATTCAAGTTTAGTTTCAGAATCCCTCATCTTTGAAATCGTGGTCAAATTACCTGCACGAAAATCGGTAGAATTTTTAAAACATTAATGGTATCTTAAATGTGCGACTCACTTCTGAAATGAGTCGCACTTAGAGTAAGAATTATGGAACGATTAACATACGATAAAATGGTCGCTGCGATGCTGACTGACGACGCCAATTATGATGGTAAGTTTTATGTTTGTGTGAAAACAACAGGTATATATTGCGTACCATCCTGTAAGGCGAAGACGCCAATGTTGGAAAATGTTCTGTTCTTACCAACGAAGAAGGAAGCTGTAGCTGCTGGATTCCGTGGCTGCAAAAGATGCCGTTCGGAATTTTTTCCCGATGTTCACCCAAAGTGGTGGGGAAAAGCTCTCAATGTTATGCAAAGAGAATTGACACGCAAGATCACCGAAGAAGAATTGGCAACTATTGCAAGTGTCGATATATCAACTATTCGACGATACTTTAAGGCTTACATGGAAACGACACCGATGGCATTTCATCGAAAACTTCGGTTGGAATATGCCCGCACTCTCATTGAACAGGGAAGCGATTATTTAACAACAGCATACGAATGCGGTTTCGAATCGGCGAGCGGCTTTCGTGATGCGTTCATTAAACAATATGGTCACACACCGGGGAAATCAAATGGAAACGGAAAAAATATTTTATAAAATCGTAGATTCACCGATTGGAAAATTTATTGCAGGCGCAACTTCGAAGGGTTGTTGCATTTATGAGTTTCTCGACAGAGGAGGACTTAAGCGAATTAAAACAAGGGTTGAGAAGCGGTACAAAGTGAAGATGGTGGAAGGAGCGAACCAATTTATCGATAAAATGGAATCGCAGGTGAAAGAGTATTTTCAAGGGAAGCGGAAGAAATTTTCTTTGAAGCTCGATTTGCAGGGAACTAAGTTTGAGATATTAGATTGGCTTGAGCTGATGAAAATTCCTTACGGTGAAACTCGCTCGTATGGTGAAATTGCGAAACAGCTTGGTAAGCCGGGCGCTGCGCGTGCGGTGGGAAGAGCTAATGGTGCTAACTATTTACCTATTATCATTCCATGTCATCGAGTAATCGAAGCCAATGGAAATTTAAGAGGGTACGGCGGCAAGTTGTGGCGGAAGAAATTCTTGCTCGACCTCGAGAAAAAAATGCTCTGTAAGATGGAGGGCACTTTAAAGGTGTACTCCATTTATCTCTGGTTATTTGGTTTTTACATCAATGTTATTTGGTTTTTACATCAATATTGTTTCTCAATACCATTCTACTCAATTTACCTTCAACACCTGCAAGATTCACCGCTTTTGCTTCGATAATATTTTCACCTTTATTCAGTATCCATGGAAATTCATCTTTCGATTCATTCCACTCCGATCCATTAATTCGCACTAAAAATTTCTCGAAGAAAGGCATAGTATGATTTAGCTTGATCATGATTGTATCGGATGGAATGTAATTATTCGTATGATATACGGTGATTACCATTTGGTTTAGTCTTGGGTAAATTACCTGAATATCATTTGTCTTTGATAAGTTTTCGGGGAAGCCCTCTAAAAATATTTCCTGAGCGATTGAATCTGAGATCAACTCATAGGTGGTTCCCTTTCGGCGCAGTGAAGAAAAATAAGAGTTATTGTCCGAATAAACCAAATGATAAAAATAAATATCCCACTCAGATTTAATCCGGTCATAATCAATGTCTTTAAATTGCCCAACGAACTTTATTTGATCTTCTTTATCGTCGGCACAGAATTGACGACATTCATGTGCATTTAGTGGTACACCGCTTGATTCCCACCAGGCGTTATTTTGACCGTCTAAAAGTATCCATTTTTGAAATTGATTGCTCCATACTTCAATGCAGCTATGTCCTTTGCCATTCCCGAATGCTTCCCCATACATTCTTAATCCCACCCACCGTGCCGGATAACCGAGCGCTGTCATGCAATTTGCGAGCGTTATTGCGTAATCGATGCAAGCGAACCGTTCTCCTTTGTCTGCTGCAGCAAGAATTGCTAAGGCATTCTTCTCTTTGCATGTATTGTTTCCGCTGTGTTTCCATCTCGTCGCAACCCAGTTGAGCAATAACTTCATTTTTTCAAATTCAGTTTTTCCATTTTCGATAATTTTGGCTAAATGATATTTCTTCCGCAGTGAATCCATTTGAGGATTGTTGAAATCGTCCCAGATGTATTTGGAGATATCGGATGGCCCCGAGTAGTTATCATAGCGGACAATTGCGATTGGACTTTTTATAAGTCGCGCATTTTTGTCCGCTGCCCTCGCTTTTGCAATAAGCTCATCGAATCGTTCTGGAGTGCTTTTCCTCAGGAAATCGAAGTCGGTGTCTTTATTCATCCAACGGTAATCAGTATAGCCAGAATCGATAGACTGTTGGAGATAGTCGAGTGCTTGTTCTGCATTTTCAAGAAGAGAATAATCACAACTCACATTATATAGAAGTCCGCTTCGCCAGTTTTTACTTGCAGGATGAGCGATAGCGTCCAAGTAGAGTTGAATGGATTTTTTATAATCATTCTTATTATATGCTGCCTGAGCATCCTGTCCAAGTTTTATATAGGTTGAATCTTTCTGCTGGGTGAACAGAACTCCACACCAGAGAAAAAGAACGATGAATACTGATTTTTTCATGAGAAATCTCCAATTGTGATATGGTGATAATAATTCTGACGTAAGTATACGGTTGGGCAGGAGAGGTGTTTCGTTGGTGTATAGTGAGGATATCTATCATAATCCCATAGATAAAGGAGCTTACCGTGCAACTAAAACCTGTTTCGAAGATCGGAAGATGAGAAGTTAGGAAGATCCGAAGTTGTGGAAAATTTAGAAACAAAATTTAATGGCATTTCTTCCATCGAATTTAGCATCATGATGATTTTTTCACATTCATCGTCGAATTTATCAAAAAGGTCTCTTGAGATGTATTCACATGCCATAGCAAATTCCAGCCAACATTGTGTCTCTGAAGCTTCCTGCATCGCGTCAGTCATTTTGTTCTTAAACACTGCAACATATTTTCTTTTACGCCAAGCTTCCGCAAGATTTGCACAGACAGACCTTGATGATCTTCTTATTTGATCGACTAAAGAATATCTTTCTTCCATCGGGAAACATTTTGTAATCTTGAAAATATTCATCGCTAACTCAAACGCCTTCTGATATACCTCAAGATCGCGAAAATGTTTTAAATCTTTTTTCCTCTCCATCATTATCCTCCAACTTTTTTAAACTTCTTATCTACCTGATTTCTTATCTTCTTAAGTTCCAATCTTCCAGATTTCCTATCTTCCACTAATCTTCACCACATCCTTCACCGCATCCTTATGAACCATAAATCCTAACATCTTTAGCTTCACATAATCTTCATGGTAGTAATAATAACCGGGATGGCTGTTGTTGCGCGAGCCAGAACCGGAATCTTTAATCAGATACCAATCTTTTCCATCCATTTCTTTGTAACCGACCAGATGAATTCCATGATCATCACCTGTCGTGCCGTTAGTGAAGCGGAACTGTCGGGCACTTTCATCGATGTACTCAGCTGGAATATCGAACGTAGGAACAATTGCCATGCCTGCGTGTCCTTCAAGCCCCGGCTCGGATACATCGCCGCCGATACATACGCTGTATCCGTCGCGAACGACTTTCTTCAGAGATGACATGAACACGTCGAGCGGTATATTATAATAATCTTTGCTGTGCCACCAGTTATCGGGTACTTCGTATTCCACGAATTGGTAATACGGTTTTTCCATCAGCGACATAAGCTCGATATAATCATCAACATTCAACTTCACCACTTTCTCAAAATATTCTTTTGGCGTCATCTGCTTACCGTCGACTGTAACGGTCTTCGGCGGCTCACCGATATAAGTATTCATTATCGCTTTGATTGTTGAAAGAGTCGACTCTTCATTCCAGTTGTTTGCTGTTTTCACCGATTGGAGATATGCATTCAGCTCATTGTACATCTTGCTATGATCGTGAAATATTTGTCCAGATTTCATTCCTGTATATGCTTCCTCAGGAACGATGCCGTACATCTTCCACATTCTCGAAACAGCATTCGATTCGGATCCTTCGGCAAATGCGGAGTTTCCTTTCTCTTGTATAAACCTACGGGCTTTTTCAATATATTCCCAATACACAGTGAACATTTCAGAGAGTTTTATTTTTCGTTTTGTAAGCCGATAGATTTCTGATTCGAAAAATGATGTGGTAGAAAAACACCAGCATGTGTTTGTAGATGCCTGCGAGATAGGAGGGAAGTGCCAGTATTGTGTGAAATCGGTCGGTGACCCCGGACCCTTGATCGAGCTGAAATCAAGTTTGAATGCTTTTTTGGTTGGCTCAACTTTCCTGTTGAATTTCTCAATCGTTGTTTTGACTGAATCCCAGAATTCATTCTTCGGTTCAACGAAGATTCCTTTGTCCCGCCGTTCTACCTGTGCCATGGTTGTCGTTGAGCACAGCAGCGAGATTCCGATTACAATGTAAAATATCTTTTTCATAGAAATTCCTTTCATGATTGGTTGATGTGGTTGGTATATGTCATATTGGGCTTAAATGAGCTATTTATTAAATCACCCCTCGTTCTGAGGGAGTTCCACTCCCGAAGTAAGCTTGTTAACTCAGAAGGTCGTGAGTAGAACTCACTCCCAACAAGGGAGCTATTTGTTAGATATCTTTGGTATTGTAAGTATAATGGTGGAGAAAATCAAATGGAAAAACTAAAATATTGTTAAGTTCTTGGTTGGTACTTGAGGTTATGTACTGAATCCATTCTCGATGATTATCGTGGAAGTAAAATCTTTAAGAATAATATTGACCGAACAACTACCTATAAATAGAAAACGGAGCCGGGGTGGCGTATAACGTGCGCGAAAAGTACGAACGAAAAATCAAACGTTCACAGAAGAAAGCATAAAACATGAATAAAGTACAGACTAAAAAAACATCACAATCATTTGTTACAACGGGAGGACGTTTGATTTTAGCTTCGTTCCGTACTTTTCGCTGTTCTGCGACGTTCGTTCGCTCGTACACTTTTAATAGCATATATAATTTTTATAGAAAAATCTTTTGCGCATATGTATAGTCGTAAAACGATTGCTCGGTTTATTTTCGTAATCTGCTCACTCAATCTTTTGATAAGTGCGGCGTTACTTTTTGTCTATCCGGGTGATCTCCTTAATAATGCGCGTGATTTCACCCTCGTTGAGAGATACTTCATACTTTTCAATGGTAATGGTCTTGGAATTGCTATCCTTCAGTTCATTAAGAAGCCAGCCAGCGATTAGTGTGGCTGCGATCTGTATATCGACTTGTAAGGCAAACTCGGCAATTTGTTCTATGGGAAATATCTTTATCGCTGGCGAGGGAGGGAGCGTGATTGTAATTCCATCAGGTGGTTTGGCATTACGAAGCCGCACGACATCCAATGGATCGTTTGTCTTGCATTCAAATATGATACGCATAGATTTCTCCAAAGATTATGAGCGCAAAAGATTTTTTAATAGTTAACCATGAATCAAAAATTAATTGCAGAACAGCGAAAAAGCTTCACCTTTTCGCGCACGTTCTACGGACTGCTTTATCTCGTGAGCGAGTTCTTTTACGAGCGAACGAATGTCCGTAGAACGACGCGCGGGAAAAACGAACGTGCGAGCGAACAAATCTCTTCTTTTGAGATTTGTTTGAGCGAGCATGGAGTTTTTCCCGATGTTCCGCGCCGTTCGCGAAGCGAACAAGCGGAACGAGGGTTTACCCGCGCGTCGTTCCGCAGCGCTCTCATGAGCGAGCGACGCTTTTGTGGTTGTGCATTTGTTTGCGCTATCATTTACTTAAACTCTTTCTTGCGCAACCACTCGCGAGCGAATGGCTGCGGAAC
>CAYGZC010000020.1:0-12547 GCA_964354225.1 uncultured Chlorobiaceae bacterium
TCTTCAACAAGCGTGACCGCATCGATGGGATCGCCTTTTTCAAATAAGGAAACCATTGCCTGAAAGAATTTCTGATGTGTTGGATTATAGAAACTCGATTGATCGAGAAGCTCAAGTACTTTTGGTACTGCTTCTTTTTCAATTAGCATGGCGCCAAGAACCGATTTCTCCACATCAACAGCTTGCGGTGGAATTCGTCCTGCTAATTGTGAGGAATCGAAAGAACTAAGACCTTCAATATTTTTCTTCGTCTTTGCCATGTTTATTTTTCTTTCATCTCATCATATGCTTTGCGGAACATCTTCATATCTTCCCACGCCGGGCGTTTCCAATTTGGATTTCTTAAAAGTGCCGCCGGATGATACGTTACAATAAGTTTTGTTCCAGCGAAGTCATGAACACTTCCGCGGAGAGCTGTCAGGCTATCATTGGTTTGTAGCAACCATTGTCCGGCAATTCTACCGAGACAAATAATAAATTTTGGTTGCATTAACTCGATCTGTTTATGCAAATATGGTGTACAGGTTTCCATTTCCGTCAGTTCAGGGTCACGGTTATTTGGAGGGCGGCATTTCAGAATATTACAAATGTACACTTCTTCTCTTTTTAGCTTGACAGCATCTAAGATTTTATTCAATAATTGTCCCGCTCTCCCAACAAATGGTTCACCCCGTGCATCTTCATCGGCGCCGGGTGCTTCTCCAACAAACATCACTTCAGCATGTGGGTTGCCAACACCGAACACAAAATTTGTCCGAGTATGACCAAGCGGGCATTTCAAACAGGAGCAGATTACTGTATTAAGATCATTCAACGATTGACAAGTTACCCACGGTTCATTTGGAAATACAATATTTTCTTTCGGAGGAGCTTTCTTCACCATCTTTTTTTCATCCGTGTAAACAATGTTACCAAATAAATCTTGCTGCTGCATAAGATACCGCTCGGTATTATTGAGAATTTCTAACAATTCTTTTGAAGACACTCGACACTCAGTTTACAATAATTTTGAAATCCGATTTAAAATTTCGTGTGCGACCTCGTACTTTGGCATTTTTTTTAGTCGTTCAATTTTTCCGTTTTCTGATATTAAAGTAACTATGTTCGTGTCGGTCTCGAAACCGGCACCCTCTTCCTTGGGATTGTTTAAAACAATCAGGTCGAGGTTTTTCTCCTTCAATTTTCTTTTTGCATTCGCGATTTCATTTTCTGTCTCAATCGCAAATCCAACAATAACGTTTTTATTCTTTTTATCGCCCATATTCTGGAGAATATCTCTTGTCTTTTTTAGTTCGATTGTGAGTGTACCGTTTTTTGAATTTTCTTTCTTGATTTTTTTTGAAGATGAAACAATCGGAGTAAAATCAGCAACAGCGGCTGCCATGATGATCGCATCAACTCCTTTATGGTGTTTCATCATTGCGAAATACATTTGCTGAGCCGTTTCCACATCGATGCGCTTAACACGGCGAGGTGTTTGAAGATGAACATGTCCGGTGACGAGTGTTACTTCGGCACCCCGATGGACGGCAGCATTTGCAATGGCAAAACCCATCTTGCCTGATGATCTATTGCTGATGTAACGAACTGGATCAATCGGCTCGTGTGTTGGACCAGCGCTAACAAGTATTTTTTTTCCGATAAAATCTTTATGGGTAAATCTTAAAATATCATCAACAGTTTTTTCAATCGCAGGGAGATCGGGAAGTCGTCCTATGCCCAACAGTCCGCTTGCCAGTTCACCTTCGGTAGGCGGCAGAATGATATAACCCAACTCTCGTAATGCTGAAATGTTGGATTGTGTTATTGCCCGCTGCCACATGTCGGTGTCCATAGATGGTGAAATGATAACTGGACAGCGCATTGCGAGCGCAAGCGTGGTAACCGGATTATCGGCAAATCCATTTGTAATTTTTGCGATAGTATTTGCGGTAGCAGGTGCGATAAGCATAATATCCGCCCATTGTGCAAGATCGATGTGCCACGTTCCAGCGTTGAGAATGTTTGATGCTGGCTTAGGAAAACTTCCAACAATAACTTCATCGGCTGCAACGATTGACAGGGTCAGCGGTGTTACAAATTCTGCCGCAGAGTCTGTCATAACAATACGTACAACTGCGCCGGATTTTTTAAAATCTCTTACCAGTTGTGGGATTTTATACGCCGCAATACCACCGGTTACTCCAAGTAATATTTTTTTCTCTTTAAGCATAGATTAATGTATTTAGGATGCGGTTGGTGGTTGTTCCTCTTCTTTGTAGCGATGTTTAAGTTTACCTGCAAATAACTCTTGGATAGCAATCTCTGCTGGTTTAGGTCGTTTTTCGAATTCCTGGGCAATCAATATTTGATCAGGATTAGTCTGTGGTTGCTCGGTTTCCTCTTCTGGCTCAAAAATCTTCGTCTGAAGCATTTCAACACGTTGATTAAATTCTATTTTCATCTCTTCATTAATCTGACGCGCGCGCTTCAATAATATCACGATTGCTTCGTAAATGTTCTCGGCTTTTCCGCTTAATTCTTCGATGTCTACTGGTTTTAAAGGCATTTTATTCCTTGATTTGTGAATGATTTTTTTGTTTTCAATTTTTAGATGTTTGAGCGATAGCAGAATTTGTAAATAACATCCGTACAACATCGTCAACTTCCGAGATCGCTTGTTTAAGGTCATCATTTATAATGCAACGATCAAACTCTTTTGCTAAATCAATCTCCATCGAAAAACGTTCAAGACGTTTCGCAAAAGTTTCACTCGTTTCTGTTTTACGGCTCTTCAGGCGCTCGGTTAATAGTTCCATACTCGGTGGTTTAATGAAAATAAGAATGGAATCGTTCGGGTATTTCTTTTTAATCGAGATAGCTCCTTTGACGTCGACATCGAACAGTATCGACTTACCCGCGTTGAAAGCCCGCTCGATCTCACTTTTCAGGGAGCCGTAATAATCGCCGTAAATCTGTTCCCATTCTGCCAGCTCATCCCGCCGGATCCTTTCTTCAAATTCTTGTCTTGATATAAAAAAATAATCTTTCCCGTAAACTTCTGTTGATCTTATTTGTCTTGTTGTTGCTGAAACCGAGAAAATAATTTCAGGATGCCGTTTCAAAATTCCCCGTGCGATGGTTGTTTTTCCACATCCGCTCGGTCCGGATATGATGATTAGTTTCGTTTTGTGCATTATGCAGTTAATCAGTAAAAACAAATAAATTGTTAACGTATTGTTAGGGGAATCAACAAGTTACTCAATGTTTTGTAATTGTTCCCGGATTTTTTCCAACTCTTCCTTAATTGCCACTACATGATGCGCTATCTCTGCACTGTTGGTTTTAGATCCGATCGTGTTTGCCTCCCGATTCATTTCCTGAACTAAAAAATTTAGTTTACGTCCAACGGCTTCATCGTTTTCGAGTGCCTTATTAAAGAATTTGTTATGACTCCGAAAACGCACACATTCTTCGGTAACATCAAGCTTATCAACCATTAAAGCAAATTCAAGTTCCAAACGTTTTGCATCGAGGACAGCAGGATCAGATAGCAGATCTTTTATGCGCTCTTCTAATTTTATACGTTCCTCGGGGAGTCGTTTTTTTGCAAGGAGTTCAATCTCATCAACCTTTTTGTCTATTAGTTCAATACGATGATATAAATCTTTCCTCAGCTCATCGCCTTCCCGCTGTCGCATTAATGTAGCTTCAGTAAGTGCAAGACTGAGAGCTTCCTTCACAAGCTGCCATTCTTTTTCATCACCCTTTTCAAATTCATTTATTTCAATTACCTCTGGGAAATGCAGCAAGTGATCAAGAGTTACTTTTTCTTGAATCTTCACAGACTTCCGTAAATTGGTCAGGAGTTTATAATATGTTTTTGCTGCCGCCGTATTAATTTTCAAAGGTACTTCATTATCGTTTTCATGCATTACGCTTAGGGCGACGTTAATTTTTCCGCGGGCAAACTTTGAACGAATAAGTTCTTTCACTTCACTGTCACGAAGCGTCATCGTACGCGGAAGTCGCGAGGCAACTTCGAGATAACGACTGTTAACGGAACGAACCTCCGCGGTTGCAGTTATACGACCTTCCGCAACCTCACCCCGTCCAAAACCTGTCATACTTGAAATCATGTAGAATTTGCCAATTATTAGAAAAATTCCCATATAAAGGTACGAAATATTCACACCTTCGTCAAGAAAAACCTTTTCACACATTGTGCACGCCTGTGTCCACAATTTATTTAGCGCACTCGCATTTCTGCGTTGAGAAACAGATAGTTTTTAAATATATTATGAACAACTTATTTCAGTGATTAGCTCAAAGATGATTACACATTATTTTACACTTCAAGCATTAAGCAAAGAGCTGCATTCTATACTGCAGAGTGCCAAGATCAACGAGATTTTTACACAGCGTAAAAATGAACTGTTAATTTCCTTCTATGACCCGCTGCATTCTAAGGAATTTGCTGCTGGCGGCACACTGTATATCTCAGTTGCGCCGGGGCTTAACTATATTTTTCTTCGTGATCGAGTTTTGAGAGCACGGAAGAATTCGGTAGATTTATTTAAAAATATAATTGGAGCAACCGTTAAAGAATTAAGCATTCTTCCATTTGATAGAATTTTAATTCTTGAGTTCAATTGTGGTAAAAGGTTGCTGTTGCAAATTTATAATACTGCAGCAAGCAATATTATTCTTGTTGATGAAACGAATACAATTATTGAGACGTTTAAAAACAATAAGGATTTAGAAAGTAAACCTTTTCCCAAACGAGACCAGCATTTTGATAGTGGGATTCTTGAAAATCCCGAATTGTTTGAGCGCGCCATCATCAACAGAGGAAGCATCCACATCTTTACAGCTTTAAAACAAACAGTACCGATGCTGGGATCGCTTTATACACACGAAGTACTTTATAGGGCGAATGTTTGCGAGAGTTCAATTGTCGGCAGCATCAGCATGGATGACGTAATAAAAATTTATAAGGAAATTCAAAATATGATTCAGGAAACATCTCATCCACAACCGGCGATATATCTTCAAGGGGGGAAGAAAAAGATATTTTCCATAATTCGCTTACAGCATCTCGACCCATACAAAGCAGGAACTTATTCTAATACAAGTGAAGCAATAAAGAATTTCATAGTGAAAAAGTTTAGTGAAGCTCGAAATGAAAGTCAGAAAGATATATTGTTAGAGAAAGTAACAAGCGAACTGAAAAAATTAAGACGTACAATGGAAAAGACAGAGCAGTATAGTTTAGATGAATCAGATAAATATGAGCGCCTTGGGCAGATACTATTAGCAAATTTGAATCATATAAAAAAAGGAATGAAGCAAATTGATTTACATAATTTTGCAGATGAGTTGTCTGCTGTTCAGATAACACTTGATCCAGCAATCACACCGGTCGAGAATGCAAAGCGGTATTTTGAAAAGGCGAAAAAGTTAAAGGTTGCTCATAAAGAATCCCTGTTACGGCTGAAAGAACTTTCTGAAAAAATAAATGCATTAGTAAAATTAGAGACAGCAATAAACCGGGTCCAGACTCATGATGGGATGAAAGAGTTGATAAGAGAATGTGAACACGAATTAAAATCAATGAAATTGATAAAGGATAAACAAGCAAATGAAAAACCGCCATTTAGAATTTTTTCTGTCGCTGGCGGGTTTGAAGTATGGGTTGGAAAAAGTAGCGCAAACAACGATCTTCTTACCATGAGGTACGCCAAACCCAAGGATCTTTGGTTTCACGCTCGAGGTGCAAGTGGATCGCATACAGTGCTTAAAGTTAAAGGGGCCACGAAAGAAGTTCCAAGGGAAGCCATCCGGCAAGCTGCAAGTATTGCTGCCTATTATAGTAAGATGAGGAAGGCGAGCATGGTGCCGGTTGCGTATTGCGAACGGAAATATGTAAGAAAGCAAAAAAACTTGGCGACTGGAACGGTATTCCTTGAACGCGAAGAGGTAATATTTGTAAAACCCTATTTGCTTGGAAATCCATAAAAATCTTCGTATAATTCAGCTATTCAATTTTGTTGTAAAATAACCACGCTGCACTATTAGTATCGCAATTTCGTATATAAGAATCACTAATTTGAGTTAAAGGAACATCCTATGAAGTATTTCTTCTATTTTATTTCGCTTGGGATTCTGTTTTCATCTATTATTTATAGTCAAGTCGATTCCAGCATTATCGAGAATTCATCCAAGCAACTTGATATTGAAGTTATTTTTTTTGGAGGCACAGCATATCCTTATCTTCCAACTTATTTTAAGGATTATTGGAGTTCCGATTGGAGCGCAGGTGTTGGTTGTGGATTATCTTTTCCACCGGGTGACTTAGGTTATGTAGCAATTTATCCAACTTTTGAGTTCAGTAAAATGATGTTTGCCCAATCGGGCTTCCGAGATAATTATTTCTGGAATAGGTATTCCAAGTATTCATCTCGTGGTTCAGTGAAAATCTCTAATGTTATGGTGAATCTCAAAGGAAGCTTCTCATCAACGAAGAAAACAGCCGCACCTTATTTTCTCATCGGCTTAGGGGCGATAACATATTCATCGAGCAGAGTAATTGTTAGCGAGAATGGCATATTATCATTTGATGATGATAGCAAGACGGGTTTCGCATGGACGTTCGGTGCAGGATTTGAAGTTCCTTTTAATGAACTAATAGGTGCATTCATCGAGGGGAAATCAGTCATTGGAATTGTTACTCCAGTTCGACAATACTTTCCAATCAATGCTGGAGTAAATCTCAGATTCTGATAAATAGATAACGGGATGTAACAAATAGGGAAATGGTGAAAAGACAGGATCGGGTTTCAATTTGCAATCGTTGGTAAGAAAATTAATTTATAAAATTGTTAAAGTCATATAACCGGCTTACCTGAATATCTAAAGGATGTATTAAATTAGTTTAAGAGAGATCTAAAAAACATTTTTGGGTTCTTCGCCAATATTACACCATATCTACAGAAATCAAAAATGTATATTTTTCTCCTTCGTCATGGTGATGCTTTACAACAAGGTTATGATTATGTAAATCGACCATTATCAACTCATGGTGAAGAACAAGCGGGGCTTGCTGCTTCATTTCTCGAAAAGATGAGTATTTCAGTCGATGCAATCTTTAGCAGCCCACTCCTACGCGCAAAACAAACGGCAAATATTGTGAATCATAAGCTGCACATCCGGAATTTTAACGAAACTGAATATTTAATACCCGGCACCGACCATCGGCAACTATTCAATGAGCTTAACAAACTATCTTGTAATGCAGTATTGTTGGTTGGACACGAGCCGCATCTAAGCACTTTAATTTCACTTCTCATAAGCGGCTCAAGGAAATCGCAAGTTATACCGAACAAAGGAAGTCTTGCTTTTATCGAAGGACATATTCCGATTCAGCCGGGCGGTGGCTTATTACGCTGGCTTCTTTCACCGGAATGTATGAAGTAGGAAAATTATCTGAAAGTTAGATTTTTGTTTAGTTTTATTCCCCCAAGAAACCATTCTTGCCAATATTACACTCAGCAGCAGCACGATTAAACAATTGAAGATAGTCAGTTTTTTCGAGGAGCATTTTTTTTGTAATTGCACCTTGACCGGATCCAAGTGGGTAAAAAGGAACAGCCGCTGCAGTGGAATTGACAGGATTATGTTCTATATTGATATCCTTACGGAAAGCCCAAACGTCATCGAACCTGCCATCAAACTTTGTACTGCGTGCTATTATTTTTCGCTCAACCCAATCTCGTTCGGGGTCCATATCGATATGAACAACGGCATCGAGTTTTCCATCATAGTTATCGTCAACCCAGTGGTTAAAAATTAATTTACAATGGCTTATAAACAGTTTAAATTGTTCTTTGTTAAATTTCTGATTACGCCGAGGAAAGTTCTGGGTAATTTTTTCATCTTTAAACGCTGCTGCCCCGCCAACAAGTGCCATATAATCAATCTTCCCGTCATTATTGCGGTCAAAGATATACCCCCACGTTGAAACTTTTCCAAGCAACGGTTTTATTCCATCGATGTCGACGATCCGGGATATTTCTTTGTCGGGATTGCGAATCGGTTTTTTTGTGATTGCACCAATAAAAATTCTTTTCTGACTTTTAGATCCAATGAACGTAACGAACAAGCTATCTATTTTTTTCTGACAAACAATGACGAGTGTTTCGTACAGCGCAGGATAGTCACAGATGGAATCCGCAGCAGGATAGAATTGCACGATATCTTTTTTTTCTTGCCCAGGCAGGTTAGACGGAAAGATAGTTATAATAAGAAATATGATAGAAAAAAAATATTTCATAAAAATTACCTTTGATAAATTACTCTTTTGATTTCTTTGTAATTAAAGCTATCTGTTCGATCCCTAACTGGCGCAAATAAGCCCCGGGCTCCACCGATTTCCCTGTCGCGCCGCGGATGCGATCATGCCACTCTAAAGTCTCGCCCATTTTATAAAGGTGCTCAATCATCCACAGCGCAACTTTTCGATTGGAAATTTTCTCATTACCGAACTTGCTGGTCAGCGCTTCATGAAGCTGTGTTGCGATCATCATTCTTAAAATGTATTTATAGTTGCTGCACGCTGATTGCACAAAGGTAAATGGGGGTGTGAACGGTTGAGTTCCATTCTTACAGGAATCTGCAAGCAAATATTTTTTAAACATAATTCTATCTAATCCGGCAATATCCTGATCAGGGTTTTTATAGATCTCGTACTCAGTGAAAAATTCTTTGAGAGCAATTCGCAATTTGAAGAGTTCTGGTAAAGCTCGCTTGCTTAGATTAGATTTTATTTTTTTTTCTTTTGCCTTGGTGAATACTGCCAACCAAAGCGAGTCCTCTATAAATCCTTCATGCATTTGAGCAACACCTTCCTCGTATGCAGGTGAGAAAGCACCTTGAATCAAGTTGTATCCTTTAAGAATGGGATAATCGACATTCGTGTAAATTGCCCTTAGTGCGCTGCCATATTCATGCAAGCCCGATCTATAAAATTGAACACCTTGTTGTGATTTAATAATTATCCGCACATCATTTGGAATGGATAGGAAGAGACATGTACCGTCGAGTGAAATGTTATTGATCGTTTCTTTAATAGGCAGTGAATCTGCCTTGAACCCGATTCCTTTTTCAAAACGATGAATAATCGTAAAACCCGAATCTCGCGGAAAATACTTATCGGGGAGAGCAGCTGCATCACGCTGAACAAATTCCATATCCCATCGCCCAAATTCTTTAATGCGTAATTTCTTCTTAGTCAAGGAAAGAGATTTTTCATATTCAAGATGTGTATGCTCTTCCAAGCTGTTCAATGTTTTTAGCAGCCATTTTTCGTCGATTGCTTCCAGATGTAATACAAGTGAATAGTAATTTGGAAAACCAAATGTTCGAGCTTTCTCATTGTACAATCTCACAAGATGAAGGTAATGGCTTGTTATCTCTGTGTCAGGTTGAGCTGCCAGCCATATCTTGCGGCGGCGTGTTTGTTTTTTTTCACCCTGGAGCATAGTGTTTATTGCTTGGAGCGTTACTGTGCTGCCATCAATTTTAAGTTTGAAATTGGAGATTTTCTGTTCGAGAAAATTTCTTAGTGCTGCAATTTCAGGATCAGAGTAAATTGCACCACCAATGAAGCATCGATGCCATAATTCGAGCCGGCGGGTAAGGAGTTTATCTGCCAGTGAGCCCGATCTGTTTCTCCACTCCTCAATAGTTTTACATGCAGTAGTGTCGGAAAATATTTTTATAAATTCAGCTTGTGGTGTATTGAAATCGAACGTACCGCTTTTGGAATACATATTCCAGCGTGCAAGTTCCATCTGCATGCAGGCGGTTTCATAGCGCTTCTCAAGGGAATCGAGATAGATGTACAACTCGTCTTTTGTTGTAACTTTGGGCTTGTCTTCCCTTTTACAAGCAGTGCAAGACAACAGCACAATAACAGCGCAAACAAGCTGTAAAGATTTTTGAATCATCCAAGCTTTTAATGAATTGAATTTATAGTTCTGGTCTGTAAGATAATGAATATTTCAAGGATTTTCCAGAGCTTACCGCTTCATGCGGAAGAAATTATTACTGAAGCTGCACACCTTCAACCGCAATCATCCGACTGTTTGGAGTTGCATGGCGTAATTTTTTATATTCTTCATAACCAACAGGTTCAGTTGCAGTTATATCAACAATTACGTAAGCTGGCATTGCAGTTCTCCTAGATAAAAGATTCTTTAGATTTGATTTCAAGTTAAATGGTTATTCAGGAAATGATTGTACTTCATACCATCGAAAGTCCCTAATAGCGAAAACGATTCCAATTACAATCGAAGTTGCGCAGAGAAAAATCCCGACAATGAACACACTGTCGCCAAGCGGTTCTGCAGCATCAAGATTATCAGAGAGGAGCCAGTTCCAGTCATGGATCAATCCTTTACCGATGAGGTGAAGTTTGCGGAACGGTGCGTCTTTTATATAGATACTTACGTTAACCATATTCTCACCCATCCAGAAACCTGCCGTGCCGATATACCAGTTCCGCTGCCTTGCGATGATCATAACGAGTGAGAGCGGAAGCAATATTTGTATAAGTGAGCCGCCCAGAAAGTACATCCACCGCCCGAATATTTTAAAGAGCAAGTGTCCCGCCTCATGCATGTATAAATTCATCCAGTCAGTAATCCAAAGTAGAAATGGTGGACGAAATGCACTTGACGTAGGATCGTAGTCTGCTGCTAAAAAGTAGACCAGATATGCGAGATATGCGTAGAGAAAAAGCTTAATTGTGAAGATGATATTTTTCATAAACCGTTTGTTTTTCCAAAACCGCTCTCGTTCGCCTAAGTATTTAAATTCTATTGTAAATGATTCGGTCTCTATCTCATAATGAAATTTATTTCTCCAATATCATCTTTCGTGTCTGGAAGAAGGTGCCTGCTTGCCCGTTCCGACTTGTCGGAACGAGGTCTCGTGACACCAACGGAGTCACGGACAATCGGTAAAAATATGTCCCGCTTGCAAGTTCGTTCCGGCTCCAATCAATTTTATAACTGCCCGGCTCTTTTATGCCATCCACTAATGTTGCGATTTCTTTTCCTACAGCATCGTACAATTTCAATGTCACCCAAGAATTATCGGATAACTGATAAGGAATAACCGTTGACGGGTTAAACGGATTCGGGTAGTTCTGTTCGAGTGTGAAGGATTGTGGGTGCAAACCGGTTGCTTCATTAACTGCATTGATTATTTGTGCGTCATACCAAGCAGTGTACCACAACGATGCGAGTGCGACAGTTGCATGTTGAACCTGCTCTTTTGTAAAACCTTCGGTTCTTGACCAGAGGGCAGAATAATAATTTGCAGGTGCATCGCCGATGCCGTTCCAACCGGAAAAGAATTTCGCGTAGTTGTCAGCCGCAATGAGTGAGTCAACGAGCGAGTTCGAGTGATAGATGTATTCGAAAATAAAATCGAGCGGGGATGAGATATAAAGAACTGAATCCGTATTTACAGTAAGAAAATCCTGATACGTGTTGATCATCCTGGTCTCATATCGAGAATGCAATCCACCGGGATTGTAGTTTAGCGTACAATGAAGCGGCTGATGAGCATCGCCTACATAATGACCGAGATCGCTCATTGTCAGTTTTGCTTTGCTCAGATCGCCGCGCGCAAGTTGTGCAGTGAGTGAATCCAATACCATTTTCGTCGCCCATGGCAATGTACCCGCATCGCGCACAAATTGCCTTTCAGCTATCATAAAAACAGAATCAAGCGTGTGCGGAAGATTCTGGAAATCAGGATAAATATCTATGTCGATAAAATGTCGTTGTGCTTCAGCGAAGAACGATGTGTCGTTGTAATCTTTTCGATAATCGGCATCAGAGGCATGGGATCCATAAAATAAACTATCCACTATAAAACTATTCAACTCGTTGGGAAGGTGCCTCACCGCTTTAAGATTGATAAAACGATGTGCAGTTGAGCCCCAGGAATAAGCAAAGTTTACAATTGAGAATAAAAAGGCGATGCATCCAATCGCGATGCGTGCATATTGTTTCATGAATTTCTTTCGTTTAAACTAAAAGTTCTTTCCAGTGTTTAGCGTATTGAGCTAAGGTTTGATCAGCAAGGTAATGCACCGATCCTTTTAGGAATGAGCCGTCCTTCAGGCGCTTTCCAGCAGGAATGTTTGTGAGAATTTCTATGCCTTCATCAATAGTTTTGATAGCGTGTATATGGAACATACCTTTGCTTACTGCTTCGATTACATCGTGACGCAGCATTAAATCTTTCTTGTTTTGATGCGGGATAAGAACACCCTGTTTACCGGTGAGACCACGCTTTAGACAAATATCGAAAAAACCTTCAATCTTTTGATTCACTCCGCCGATTGGCTGAATCTCACCATTCTGATTTACTGAACCGGTGACACCAATATCCTGCCGAAGAGGTACATTGGCAAGACTGGAGAGGATGGCATAAATTTCTGTTGATGATGCGCTGTCACCGTCAACGCCGCCGTAGTTTTGCTCGAACGTGATGC
>CAYGZC010000021.1:0-1872 GCA_964354225.1 uncultured Chlorobiaceae bacterium
AGTAAATAAATCGACATTATGTATTTTGTTGCTTCGCATTTTGTTTCCACCTTTCGTCTGTAGTATTCTTAATATAATACATCGAATAAGGTTTGGTGCTTGTTTTTAAAAAATATTTATACTAATTTTTCAGAAGTCTCATATAGCAATTATTCCATGTCCAGGTATTTCCATGCGTTCAAGTAATATTTTCGCACCCAGTTTCGTCACCTTCTGAATGGAAGCCTCTAAGTCAGAAACACGGAGGTACATTCGCATAATCGGTTTCTCAGTGGAGTGCATAGGCGCACGAATCCCACAGAGCGAACCGTCATGTAGTTTAGCCACCCGTGCATTTCCCAATTCGGGACACTCGGGTTGGAAGTTCCAGCTAAATGATTTTGTGTATAAATCACACATAGAATTAACATCTGGTGTTACTATTTCAAGATAGTGAATTGAGTGTTCTGGAGTATTTGTCTGCATATTCAATCCTTTATAATTATTGTATTAATACAAGTACAATTAAATACCGCCTAACGACGATGCAAATAACCGGCGCCCCAACACAACCATGCCAATTAAAAAGACAACGCCAATAATTTAGCAACCGGTTTGTAAATTCAACCGTACAAGCCGGTTACAACAAATTATTTTATTAGTACATTGCTATACTACAATGTTGTTTCTTTACAAAACTTATGAACATCACAAATGTCGCCTTAAAAAACGGCGTCCGGTTGATTTGCGTATTAGGTTTTGTCAATATGTCCCACAGTTATTACTACATTTCCCTTTTTATGACCCTTATCCACGTACCTATGAGCCTCAATTATTTGTTCCATAGGGTAGAGTTTGTCAATTACTGATCTTAGCTTTCCTGCTTCACAGAGTTCTTTGAGAAAGATCAGGTCTTCAACCTTTAACTTAATGTTGCCTGACAAAGCAAGAGCGGTTAGATAGATTCCTGACTTAGTCAGGGATTTTTTACGTTTTGATGATGCAATCTTGCCTACTGCGTCAAAAATAACGTCATAAGCATCACTGCTTTGTGTAAAATCTTCTTGCGTGTAATCGATAAGCTTATCGGCTCCCAGAGATTTCACCATTTCCAAATTCGCAGTACTGCATACTCCTGTTACCTCTGCCCCAAAGTGCTTGGCAAGCTGTATTGCATAAGTACCAACACTACCGGAAGCTCCATAGATTAATACCTTTTGACCCTTCTGAATATTTGCTTTTCTAAAATTAACCAAGACTGTTATTCCAGCATTAGAAACCGGAGCGGCTTCCTCGTATGTCATATTGGTTGGTTTTATCGCAATAATCCCATCTTCAGGCATACAGCAATACTCTGCATAAGTGCCAAATCTAAATTCAGTGGATGCAAAAACGGGATCGGCTATCTTAAACAGCGTAACATCTTTGCCGACTGCTTCAATGTCTCCGGCTAATTCCATTCCAAGTATTTTTTTTCTTGGTCTATTGAAACCAATAATGATTCGCATCAGGAGTTTGAAAAAAAAATCTTTGACTGGTCCTAAACCGGGCTCTAAACGCCGAACCTTTGTATCTCCTATGTGTACTGTTGTAGCTTTTACTTTTATCAGTACTTCATTATCTTTAGGAAAAGGTTTTTCCACTTCTTTGATCTGAAGGACTTCGGGTGGTCCGTATTTTGTACAAATAACTGCTTTCATAAGTATTTCTTCAATATTACTTTGATTCGATCATTTTCAATTAGTTTACAACAATTTATCCTATAAGTCTGCGAAACCTAACTATTAATTATATTGCCGTACTAAAAACTTTCAAAATATACTAAACCTCTACAAGCCATGCAAAATATACACATGATATTCGATCAGTGCTTTTTTTACATCCCGATGTTTT
>CAYGZC010000022.1:0-5088 GCA_964354225.1 uncultured Chlorobiaceae bacterium
GCTTGCAATCATCGGTATGGTTTTAATTATTTGTGGGTATCTGTTCGATATTATCCCCGTTCATGTTTATCCAATGTATAATTACTGGTTTACAAGTCCTAATTATTTTCTTGTTCGTGTTGGCTCGCTCATGGTGATAACGGCAGCATTTTGGTATCTTGCTCAGCATATCAAGCGATCGAAAAAAATATTTACAATTCTCGGTATCGAGTCGTTGTTTGTATATGTGTTGCACTTGATTATTATCTATGGTTCTGCCGTTAATCCAACAGAAAATCTTCAGGTGATTTTTGGGAATAATCTTTCGTTGATGGAGACAACTGGTGTGTTTCTTGGGATGTTTGTTTTAATGATTGTCGCAGCATCGGTCTGGAATTATTTGAAAGAAAAGCATTTCAATCTTTACCGAATAATCCAGCTTACAGGTGGAGCAGTTTTTTTATATTTTCTCTTCACAAGAGATTTTTAACGTATTTGTATAAAACTTAGTGCAATAATTTTTGATTGTTTATTCCCTTCCGATAAAACCGGATGAGAATTCATAAGCACAATGTTTATGGCAAACATATCGTTCCAAGTATCGTCTGTTTCTTGGCTCCGGTGGCACCCGGAATATTCCCTGGATTTCCCGAAATAGTCTCATTAGCAAGTAATGCAAAACAGATTGCTTCTTTCGCATCGGATGATATATTCATTTCATCGGTTGTTCGAACTTTCACCCCCTCGAAGTATCTCTTCAGTGCATTCATAATATAAGAGTTGTGCACGCCACCACCGCTGACGATCAGTTCTTGGATTTTCATTTTTGGTCGTATAAACTTCAAGTAACTTTCGTATATACTTAACGCCGTGAATTCCGTGACGGTCGTAATAATATCTTCTTTGTTAGCCCTTCGTGTTTTAGTTTGAATATCCTCAACGAAACTTTCACCAAACATTTCTCTGCCGGTAGATTTTGGAGGTTTAATCCGAAAATAAGGATGCTGTATCAGCCAGAACAGAAGCGATGGAAGGATTTTTCCTTCTGAAGCTGTCTCTCCATTTTTATCAAATGGTTTGTTATAAAATTTTTTCATGAGTCGATCAATTATCATATTACCCGGACCTGTGTCGAATGCAGTGACCCGGTTGATAGAACAATTTCTCGGAAGAATAGTGATGTTAGCAATACCACCAATATTCAGAACTGCACGATTAACCTTATCGGAGCGTAACATCAGAAAGTCGAATAGCGGAACGAGGGGAGCGCCTGATCCTCCAACTGCTACATCCCCAACACGGAAATCTCCAATCGTTACGACGCCTGTTAATTTGGCAATGATTGATGGATTTCCGATCTGCATTGTAGAACGAACAAACTTGCCGAACATTTTTTTATTAATCGGAAGGTGATGAATTGTTTGTCCGTGCGAGCCGATAAGATCGATTTCGCTTATACGCTTAGACGCTTTACGTACTATTTTTTTTACAGCATCGGCAAAGAAAAACGCTATTAACATATCCAATCTGGTGATGTCATCGAGTCGGGCGGTCTTCGCATCAGAGTTTTCCAATAAAAGATTCTTGAATCCCTTTGGGTAAGGATACGTTTCAAATGTAAGCTGACGGACGATAGATGTTGTTCCACTACATTGTATTTTCACAAGCACTGCATCAATTCCGTCGGCGGATGTCCCGGACATCAATCCTACGATGAGTTTATTTTTTTTCCGAAATAATTTTTCAAGTAGTTCCATTTTTACTCCAAACTTATTAAATTGAGTATCAACTAAAAATAACAATTAAACAATGAAAAATAAAAGAATCATAAATCCCAAAGCTCAAATCCCCGATCTCCTCATTGGCGCTCATGAATCTATTGCCGGGGGCATCCATAAAGCATTTGAGCGGGCAGAGAGTATCGGCTGTAAAACACTTCAGGTGTTTACGAAGAGCAGCAACCAGTGGTACGCCAAACCGCTCACCGATGAAGATATCGCAAACTACAAAACTACCGCATCGAAATCAAGCATCAAGCATGTAATTGCGCACGATTCTTACCTTATCAATCTTTGTGCGCAAAATAAAAATATTCTAAAAAAATCTCGTATCGCTTTTCTCGAAGAGCTGAATCGATGTGAATCGCTCGGTATTCAACTTCTCAATTTTCATCCCGGCGCGCACACGGGTGCCGGTGAAGAGGAAGGTATTAAGAAAATCATTGAGTCGCTTAATTGGAGCCACGAGCGATCTAAAGGTTTCAAAGTTATAAGCGTACTTGAAACTACGGCGGGGCAGGGAACTTCAATCGGTTATAAATTTGAGCAGCTAAAAGAAATCATTGATAGAGTTGATGATTCTGAAAGAGTGGCAGTATGTATTGATACATGTCATATCTTCGCTGCCGGATACGATATCAGTAACGGGGAAGGATATGAAAGAACAATGCGGGAATTTAATGATATAATTGGTATGAACAAATTAGTTGCCATCCATGTAAATGACTCGAAGAAACCGTTAGGATCAAGAGTTGATAGGCATGAACATATTGGAAAAGGCATGATTGGTAAAGTTGGATTCCAATGTCTGATGCAGGATGCCCGACTTACACACATTCCGAAGATTCTCGAAACACCCAAAGGTGAGGATTTGAAAGAAGACAAGATGAATTTGAATATGTTGCGAAAATTATATAGATCCCGAGGCACTTCACGAACTTGAGAGAGTAAAACTTAACGGTGAGTTGACGTGGAGGATTTGATTCCTTATCTTTTTTATGATACATTCTCACTGTGTTTAATTTTAGATATTTGGCAGTATAATTAATAGTTAGTAGGCAAAAATCAGCATTGAGGTAATTTAATGAAAATATTAAGAGCGCCTATATTAATCATCTTGTTTTTGCAGGTTTTTTCGAATCAATTGCAGTCGCAATGGAAAACTCAAAATTCTGGTGCTGAGCAGACGATTAGAAGCATATCTCCGGTTGATTCATTAAAAGTTTGGGCAGTGGGTGATAGCGGAATAATTCTTTATACTTCTGATGGCGGTAATAAATGGGAGAAACAAATTTCCATTACCACGTATGGATTAAACAGTGTATCTTTTTGTGATTCACTAATTGGATGGGCGGTGGGTTACGGAGGAATAATATTAAATACTACTAATGGCGGTAAAAATTGGATCCGTATTCTTCACGATACAGCAGATAATATTCGCAATATGAAAGTAAAATGTTTTGATAGCAATAATGTTTTGATATCGAGAATTGCTTGGTATGGAGATTATTATGGTGGAGGTGTTTTATGGAATTGGAAATCAAATGGTTTTGAAACTATATGGGAAGATATTTCACCACATTCTGGGTCAGGATTTATATTTACAGTTATCGATTTCGATTTTATTTCTCCAAATCTCGGCTGGGTAATAAAAATGGATGGGCTCAATTTTAACTGGGTCCCACAAGTATCAAAAACTACAGACGGTGGATATACATGGAAGTCAAATCAAATACCATCGGCCGGCAATATTTCATTTTCGGACTCAGTAAATGGTTTTCTAATCTATGATGGTATAGTTCATCAATATGCAGATAGCAGCAATACATTTATTCAAATTGCCAGTTTAAAACCTAACTATTACGGAGAAAGCATTTGCAATATAGGTGCTACTATTTATGTCGGTTCAGATTCTTCTATTATGAGGTCAACAGATGGGGGAATACAGTGGATAAAACAACCAATAAATAAAAAAACAGTTCATGATATTAAATTTCTAACACCGGATATGGGATGGGCTGTCGGTGATAATGGTCTAATACTTCACACAAGCAATGGTGGTGTTACAAAGGTAAAAAATAATGATTTGCCAGTATTTACGTTTGAACTTCAGCAGAATTATCCCAACCCGTTTAATCCAACAACGACAATTAAATACAATTTACCCAAAAGTTCCTTGGTCAAACTTGTAATTTTTGATATGCTTGGAAGAGAAGTCAAAACGCTTGTATCAGAAGAACAAACTGTTGGTAGTTATAGTGTTGAGTTCAACGCACATAATTTGTCGAGTGGGATGTATTTTTATCAACTTCAAGCCAATGATTTTATTCAAACAAAAAAACTCTTATTGATAAAATAATTTGCCTGCTAACCAGTCGCTCAAGCTGAATATCTAATCATTTCAAAAATCCCAATCCAATTTTGTTTTAATAACGATTATACTTAATTTATGTCGGTAAAATGAAATGAAATAATTGAATCAGTAATATGTTCGAAGACGTAAAAGATAAATTAAAGGAACTGGAGGCAAAATTAACTTCGGTATAATCATGAAAAAAATAAATGAAATTAAATCACATCTTAAAGTATATCTTGACGATTATAAGAAAAGATACAAAGTGAGATCGTTAGGTATTTTCGGTTCTTACAGTCGAGGAGCCCAAACCAAAGGCAGTGATATAGATATTCTAGTTGAATTCGAAGAACCGATAGGATTAAAGTTCGTAGATTTCGCCGACGAATTAGAAGAAGAATTGAACACCAAGGTTGATTTGGTAACTCGTGGTGCCATAAAACCCAAATTGTGGAAGTACATCAAGAAAGATGTCATTTATGTCTAAGCGGGAGATTAAAATTCTTCTCGATGACATGATTGAAGCTATCGGAAAGATCGATAGGTACATAAAGGGGATGACCTTTGATGACTTCGTCAACGATTCTAAAACAGTGGACGCTGTGGTCAGAAATCTCGAGGTAATTGGTGAAGCTGCTAATAGAATATCTCGGTCATTCCAGCAACAACATCCAGAGATAGAGTGGCGTCAGATAATAGGTCTTAGAAACAGAGTCATACACGATTATTTTGGGATCGACTATGACATTGTCTGGTATGTTATTACAAAAGATCTCAAAAAGTTAAAGAATAAGCTGAAGAATATTTTGAAGAAGGCGAGTTAACTATAGTATGTTCGAAGACGTAAAAGATAAATTAAAAGAACTTGAGGCAAAATTAACTTCTCTCCGGTCAAATTCAAAAAGGGCTTTTACAATTACCAACACTTAGCGACGTCCATGATTCAATTGAGGGGGCAACCTGACCCGCCGCTCAAGC
>CAYGZC010000023.1:0-6138 GCA_964354225.1 uncultured Chlorobiaceae bacterium
GTCATCGTATGCCACCCACACTTCGGTCTTTTGCGTAGGCACAGCACCTTCTATCGGATTTCTTTGTGTAAAGTCGTTAACTCCGGGACGCTGCCATTCGGATTCAGATAGAATACCATCGACTAATATTCGATCCTGTAATCGATGCGCCTCGACCGTACGTCGTGGTTGCACTGCTACAGTGTCTTTGTTTAATAATGGTGACCCAAAAGCTTGTGTGGCTAAAATTAAGAACGAGATCCAAGCGATAAAAATCGTCGGCAATTTTTTCATGTAGTGGAATCCTTGTGTTTATTGTTTTCTAACGATGAAAACATCGAAATGTTGCACGTTATCGAGCCGTTTTCAGAATTAATCATTAGACGATTCCAATGCCAAGAAAGTTGACGAGTCTTTGTCCTCTTACTAACCTGTAACATTTGTCATCCCCCAGGCGTCTAACAAGTACAAAACAACAAAACCGATGAACGACGAAATAACCCTTATTAATAAAGCCAAGCAAGGTGATCAAAGAGCATTCAAGAAGCTCTATGATCTGAACGTCGAGCCATTATACCGTTTCATGCGGAACTACTCGCAGGATGCGGCTCAAGTTGAGGATTGGGTACAGCGGGCGTTCATCAAATCGTATAATAACATCGAAACATTCAACGGCACATCGCGCTTTTCAACGTGGCTCTTCACTATTGCGCTGAATGAGATGAGAACAGATTTCCGTAAACCAAACATCATCGTGTTCAATACAACTGAAATGGAAAGCTACCATGCTCTGGAAGAGAACAATACCAGCTTTGAATGGAACGACATCATGGAATCATGGCTTAGTGAACTTGAGGAGGCAAAGCGGACTGTCTTCGTCCTATTTGAAGTTGAAGGATATTCACATTCAGAAATCGCATCTATTCTGAACATCAACGAGAACACTTCACGCACACTTTTACACAGAGCGAAACAATTGTTAAAAACAAAATGGGAATCAATGGAGAAAGCAGTATGATTACACCGGATAAATTTTACAGCAAAGAAGACCACCCGACAAGCGAAAGCAGAACTTGGATGTGGAATAATATCAACAGAGAACTACCTAAAAGAAAAGGATCCTTCCTTCATATCACGGATAAACGAAGTTTCATCTATGGAATAGCGGCATCGTTTATATTGTACTTTACAGCGTTGGGCGTTGTAGGTACAATTAAACAAACAATCGAACAGTCACAACCGCAGGTTGTAAAGGTTGATAAAGCATATCAATCCGCTATCCGCGAATTTGAAAAAATAGCCCCGCAAGTTAAATACACGGCTGCCGCTAACAGAACGGGGCAGGATTATGCATCGGTACGAAAAGAACAACTTGACAATCTTGACGCAACTATCGAAAGCTTGCGGAAAGAAACTCCTTCCGGCGATCTCTCACCTTTGCTCCAGACACGGCTACGACAATTATACAGTATGAAATTACAGATTCTTCAAGACATGATTGAGAATGGAGAGATAACACTATGAAACGCTGCCTATTATTATTCGCATGTTTGCTATTTGCTTTTCCGGCGCTGGCAGAACAAAAGACCACCCTCGAAAAACGTATCCAAACAAATGCGTCCCAGCGAATTGAGATCGACGGATTCTCAAGCACCGATATCTCGTTTAAATCCTGGGATAAGAATGAAGTGTACGTAAAACTCGATATCAGCATCTCATCATCTGATGACGATTATGAGAAAAAGTTTATCTCCTCTGCGAAGATAACCGAATCGCAAACCCCATCCGGAATGCGTCTGCAATTCGAACGGATAAGAGAAAATACGGATGGCTGGTCTTTACTAAAATCCATTTTCAAAGGACGATTTTACACCAAAACAGAAATCACCGGTGAAATCTACGTCCCGCAATCGAATCCGCTTTCCACAGACCTGAAGTATGGAACGATCTCGCTTGAAAATATGAACGGTGAAATCAGTTTGAACGGAAAAAGCAATTCCCTCGTTCTGCGGAATTGTTCTTCCATTGCGCGCGTGGAAAACGATTACGGCACAACCCTTATCGAAAATTCCGGAGGCAGACTCGATCTTAACGCAACAAGCTCCACCGTTACGATCAGCGAATTTAACGGCCCGGTAACAATCGATGCCAACTATTCTACAATCACCGTAAACCGCGTAAGTAAGAATATTACCATCAACGATAAGAGCGGAAAACTCGATATCGAGGATATTTCCGGTGATGCGAAAATCGACGCGGATTATTCCACTATCACACTCAACAACGTCAAAGGTTTTGCCGATATATCATCGAAGAGCGCTACCATTCGTGTACGTTCCGTCGATGGTGTTCAGGTCCGAGCAGATTACAGCACTGTAAAAATAAACGATGTAAAGGGAATTCCCGGAAAGCCGATCATCGTCAATGGACAATCGGGAACTCTTACTTTAGAGGATGCGACCGGCAATGTCCAAATCGATAATCCATATTCTACCATCGATCTCGCACGAATCAAAGGCAACATAACAATCGATTCCAAAAGTGCGACGATCCATGCGGACGATATACAGGGAGACTGGAATTCCCGTACTGAATATTCGAGC
This sequence comes from uncultured Chlorobiaceae bacterium, assembly GCA_964354225.1. Taxonomy (GTDB): domain Bacteria; phylum Bacteroidota; class Ignavibacteria; order UBA10030; family SZUA-254; genus CAYGZC01. The sequence continues at coordinate 2,583 of CAYGZC010000023.1, forward strand.
GTGACGGTGCGCCGCATTACCGCTAACGATGTGAAGATAACGAATAAGAGCAATCCGGTGTCTGTTCAATTGAAAAACGTTCCGTCAAATATAGATATCCAGAATGAATATGGCAACGTTGCGGTTCATATGCCTACCGGCTTCAGCGGCGATGTTGACATGTATGCTGAATATGGAACAGTAGATACGAATTTCCCTATCAAGCATAAATCTGGCCGTAAATCATCTTACACTGCGAAAGTGGGATCCGGGAACGGTTCCATCACAATCGAAACAAAGTCGGCAAACATCGAATTGATTGAAGAGTAGAAATCAAAGCTTTATAAATACAAAACCCCGCCCCGAAAGAATCGGAGCGGGGTTTATTGTTAAACGGGTCTGTTACTATCGAGTGTTACCTGTCAAGCGACACGTTGGCGGCTTGAAGTCCTTTCGGACCGCGCTCTACCTCGAATTCAACTTTATCGCCTTCTTCGAGATTTTTATATCCATCACCTGCGATGGATTTAAAGTGGACAAAAACATCTTCTCCACCGTTACGTGATATGAAGCCGTAACCTTTGGCTCCGTTAAACCATTTGACTGTTCCTTTTTCCATGGAACTATCCTTTCTTCTTCCCGATTAAACGGGATGTGTATTATTGTAAAAGTGTACGCCGAGAACCGTGTTTCTATGATCTGTATGCTGCATATAGATTATTCGTTGCTGTGTTTACGAATGCTGGCGTCTTTTACCTTGAAAGGTACTACTGGTACATCAGCAGGTGCTTAAAGCGGGCGAATACTGCAATAAACGTGGTCAGTAAAACTATCCCTAAGGGATTTTCTAACGGTGTACTGTTATTTTGACTGTTTAAGATAGATATAATCTGTATCATTTGCAAATATGCAAAAAAACATTTTCCTTGGTATGTCGTATAACTTTGCAAACACTTCTAATACATAACTACATCATCAGGTAATAATATGAAATATAAATCCCTATTTCTTCTTCTTTTCTACGGCATCCTAACGACAGCCTGTCCGAGCCAAACAGGAAATGCCAGGAAAATTATCGAAGCTTATGTTACTGCATTCAATAACGGAGAAGCCGCAATGCGTAATTTCTTAACTGATAATATCTCCGATGCCTCACTAAAGCAGCGATCCCTCGAAGTTCGGCTCCCAATTTACAGACAAATGAAGGGTGAGATGGGCGAGCTTACGTTGCAACAGATTCAGGAAAGCACGAATACTTCTATCACTGCTCTTATGCACACAAAAAAAGATGAATGGTTTCTATTCACATTCGAGCTTGAGCAGGAACCACCACTCAAAATTATCGGAATCCGAATCGAGAATACAGATGAACCGGAATCAACCACTGCCCCTAAGGTGAAAGAAATTGAAGCACTCCAATCGGTTGTACAATTCCTTGATGAGAAGACAAAGAGGGGTGAATTCTCAGGCACTGTCCTAATTGCGAAAGATGGGAAAGCAATCCTCAAGCGAGCGTACGGCATGGCAAGCAAAGAGTGTAAAGTAATCAATAGAATCGATACAAAGTTCAATCTGGGGTCAATTAATAAAATATTCACTACTATTGCGATAGGCCAGCTTTACGAACAGGGAAAGATTTCGCTCAACGATCCAATCATCAAATTTCTTCCCAACTATCCGAACAAAACAGCCGCTCAAAAAGTAACAATCCGACATCTGCTTGATATGACATCGGGTATTGGTGATTTCTTCGGTGAGAAATTTGAAAATACACCCAAAGATAAACTCCGAACTATCGATGATTTCCTGCCGATGTTTGCAAATGATTCGCTGAAGTTTGAACCCGGAAGTCAGCGGCAGTATTCAAACGGCGGCTATATTGTTCTTGGTGCAATTATTGAAAAAGTTTCTGGCGAAAGCTATTACGATTACGTGCGGGAACACATCTTTAAGCCCACCGGAATGTTGAACACTGAATCTTATGAAGCAGATATCCCTGTCCCAAATCTTGCTGAAGGGTATACGCGCGAAGAAACCGACAAACCATGGAGGAAAAATATTTACACTCGACCGTCACGTGGAAGCTCAGCAGGCGGTGGCTACTCGACCGCCGAAGACTTGCTGATGTTTACGATTGCTCTTGAAAAACAAACATTCTTCAAGAATCCTGAGACTTGGGAAACTTTGCGGGGTGAACCATCGGGACAGAAATCTCGGAGACAAGGCGGCTTAGGGTTTTTTGGTGGGGCGCCGGGAATCAATTCTGGAATCGAGACAAAAATTGGCAAGGGTTTTACCGCTATCGTGATGTCGAACTATGATCCACCGACAGCAGAAGATGTTATGAAAAAAATCAGAAAGTTTCTCACAAACGTGAAATGATATAAGAACAATAATCTCCCTGTAAATCAATACGAATATTCAGCTTAAGGATAAGACCTAATAGAATTCCAGCCATAATAGGAACTATTCTCTTTTGCAACGGAACGAATTTAACTCATTGAATGTTTAAAAAGTATAAAGATTATCGATTCTTTATTTAGCTAACATTTATAAACATTTAAAAAAGGAATTAATCATGTATAAACGATTATTTATGACGATGCTTGTTATCATCGTTGCCATAGCTTTCGCAACGCCGACGTTTGCACAAGAGAGCACACATCAAGGAATGAAGAAAGATGAAAAGATGGAAATGACTAAAGCCGAAAAGACAATGGGTCCATTGAAGTCCATCTCTTGCGATCCTGGATGTGGATTCAGCATTCAAAGTCGTGACGAAAAAGAAATCCTTTCAGTTGTAAAAAACCATGCAAAGAAAGTTCATCACATGGACCTCTCTGAAAAGAAAGCAAAAGAAATGATGAAAACCGTAGAAGGATCGGGTGGCAAGTAATACTCTCTCACCATAATCAGATCACTTATAAACCCCGCCGCTCAAGACGGGGTTTTTCATTTTTCAAACTGTTGACTGTAAACAGAAAATATCCTGTTTTTGGAGCGGAAAGGATATATTTAAATTCTTTCTCTTTTGGCGGGCGCTTTTTCAATTCCCTCAGTGTTATAATAATAACAATGTACTAAATCATCATTAACTATAACTTAAGTGTTCTTCTATATGAAAACGATATCGACATTAATAATTTTATCTTTGCTAAGTGTGAACATCGGATTTTCCATTACTCACACAATAACCAACTCCGGGTTTTTGTTCAGTCCGGGTAATCTGACAATCAATCTTGGCGACACGGTAAAATTTGTTCTCGCCTCAATTCATAACGCTGTTGAAGTAAGTCAGGCGACATGGGATGCAAACGGTAATACATCTAACAGCGGTTTTACAGTCCCGTTTGGTGGCGGGACTGTCATTCCGCAAGCCGCCCGCACATATTACTACGTGTGTTCAGTTCACGCTGCTTTCGGTATGAAAAGTACCATCATGAGACTTCTGAAAAATTAGTATAAATATTTTTTAAAAACAAGCACCAAACCTTATTCGATGTATTATATTAAGAATACTACAGACGAAAGGTGGAAACAAAATGCGAAGCAACAAAATACATAATGTCGATTTATT
>CAYGZC010000024.1:0-6230 GCA_964354225.1 uncultured Chlorobiaceae bacterium
GCTTGCAATCATCGGTATGGTTTTAATTATTTGTGGGTATCTGTTCGATATTATCCCCGTTCATGTTTATCCAATGTATAATTACTGGTTTACAAGTCCTAATTATTTTCTTGTTCGTGTTGGCTCGCTCATGGTGATAACAGCAGCATTTTGGTATTTTGCTCAACACATCAAGCAGCCGAAAAAAGTATTCACAGTTCTCGGTATCGAATCGTTGTTTGTATATGTGTTACACTTGATTATTCTCTATGGTTCTGCCGTTAATCCAACAGAAAATCTTCAGGTGATTTTTGGGAATAATCTTTCGTTGATAGAAGCGACTGGGGTGTTTTTGGGGATGTTTATTCTAATGATTGTTGCAGCATCGGTCTGGAATTATTTGAAAGAAAAGCATTTCAATCTTTACCGAATAATCCAGCTTACAGGTGGCGCAGTATTTTTATATTTCCTCTTCACAAGAGATTTTTAACGTATTTTATAAAACTTAGTGCAATAACTTTTGATTGTTTATTCCCTTCCGATAAAACCGGATGAGAACTCATAAGCACAATGTTTATGGCAAACATATCGTTCCAAGTATCGTCTGTTTCTTGGCTCCGGTTGCACCCGGAATATTCCCCGGATTTCCTGTAATAGTCTCATTAGCAAGTAATGCAAAGCAGATTGCTTCTTTGGCATCGGATGAAATATTCATTTCATCGGTTGTTCGAATTTCAACACTGTCAAAGTATCTCTTCAATGCATTCATAACATAAAAGTTGTGCACACCGCCACCGCTGACGATCAGTTCTTGGATTTTCGTTTTTGGTCGTATAAACTTCAGATAGCTTTCATATATACTCAACGCCGTGAATTCAGTGATGGTTGTTATAATATCTTTGTTATCAGCTTTTCGTGTTTTGGTTTGAATCTCCTTAGCAAAACTTTCGCCGAACATTTCTCTGCCTGTAGATTTTGGAGGTTTAATCTGAAAATAAGGATGTTGTATCAACCAAGTCAGAAGCGATGGAAGGATTTTTCCTTCTGATGCTGTCTCTCCACTTTTATCAAATGGTTGGTGATAAAACTTTTGCATGAGCCGATCTATTAGCATATTGCCTGGACCTGTATCGAATGCAACTACCTGATTGATGGAACAATTTCTTGGAAGTACAGTGATGTTTGCGATGCCACCAATATTCAGAACTGCACGATTAAATTTATTAGAGCGTAACATCAGAAAATCGAAGAGTGGAGCAAGTGGAGCTCCTGACCCACCAACTGCTACATCCCCAACACGGAAATCTCCGATAGTTACTACCTCTGTTAATTTGGCTATGATTGATGGATTTCCGATTTGCATTGTGGAACGAACAAACCTGCCGAACATTTTTTTGTTGATCGGGAGGTGATGAATTGTTTGTCCGTGCGAGCCGATAAGGTCGATCTCATTCATCTGTTTAGATGCTTTGCGGACTATTTTTTTTACCGCATCTGCGAAGAAAGACGCTATTAACATATCCAATCTTGTTATATCATCGAGTCGGGCGGTTTTCGCATCAGAGTTGCTCAGTAAAAATTTCTTGAAGCCGTTTGGGTACGGATACGTTTCAAATGCAAGCTGGCGGAACGTAGATGTTGTTCCACTACCTTTAATTTTCACAAGCACGGCATCAATCCCATCGGCGGATGTCCCAGACATCAATCCAACGATGAGTTTATTCTTTTTCTTAAATAGTTTTTCCAGCATTTCCATTTTTACTCCAAACTTATTAGATTGATTATCAACTACGAATAACAATTAACCAATGAAAATTAAACGAATCACAAATCCCAAAGATCAAATACCCGATCTCCTTATCGGCGCTCATGAATCAATTGCCGGGGGCATAGATAAGGCATTCGAGCGGGCAGAAAGCATCGGCTGTAAAACACTTCAGGTGTTTACGAAGAGGAGCAACCAGTGGTACGCCAAACCGCTCACCGATGAAGATATCGCAAGCTACAAAACTGCCGCATCGAAATCAAGCATCAAGCATGTAATTGCACACGATTCTTACCTTATCAATCTTTGTGCGCAAAATAAAAATATTCTGAAAAAATCTCGTATCGCTTTTCTCGAAGAGCTTAATAGATGTGAATCGCTCGGTATTCAACTTCTCAATTTTCATCCCGGCGCGCACGTGGGTGCCGGTGAAGAGGAAGGTATTAGGCAAATCATTGAGTCGCTTAATTGGAGCCACGAGCGAACGAAGGGTTTCAAAGTGATGAGTGTGCTTGAAACTACGGCGGGGCAGGGAACCTCAATCGGATATAAATTTGAGCAGCTAAAAGAAATCATTGATGGAGCTGATGATTCTGAAAGGGTGGCAGTATGTATCGACACATGCCATATCTTCGCTGCCGGATACGATATCAGGAACGAGGAAGGATATGAAAAAACAATCCGGGAGTTTGATGACATAATTGGATTGAACAAATTAGTTGCCATACATGTAAATGACTCGAAGAAAGGGTTAGGATCAAGAGTAGATAGACATGAACATATTGGAAAAGGCATGATCGGTAAAGTTGGATTCCAATGTTTGATGCAGGATGCACGATTTGCACACATTCCAAAGATTCTCGAAACACCCAAAGGTGAGGATTTGAAAGAAGACAAGATAAATTTGAATATGCTGCGAAAATTATTTAGCTCCCGAGACACTTTACGAACTTAGAAGAATGAAGCTTAGCGGTAGGTTAATTTGGAGGATTTGATTTCTTATCTTTTTTATGATACATTCTCACTGTGTTTGATTTTAGATATTTGGCGGTTTTATCCGCCATTCTTTGTGATGGAATAATTAATAGAGACTTCTGAAAAATTAACAAAAAGTATTTTTTTTAAAAAAGAGAGTACCAAAACCTTTCAGATGTATTATATTTAGAATAACACAGAAGAAAGGTAAGAACAAAATGCGAAGCAACAAAATACATAATGTCGATTTATTTACTCAATCAGCCAACGAATATTTTGAGAAACATATAAAAACCCAGAGCAAACAAGCATTAGCCATTATCAACGAGAAAATCAACTGGGATAAGCTTCTATTGCCGTTGAGTAAAAAGCTCGCGTCGGTGAAAACAACAGATTCTCCAGCGGGAAGAAAACCGCACGATCTGTTGATTATTGTTAAATGCTTTCTCTTGCAAACCATCTATAATCTTTCCGATCCTCGGTTAGAAGAAGAAATCGCCGATAGGCGAAGCTTCCAGATATTTTTAGGATTAAGCAGCAACGATTCTATCCCCGATGAAACCACAATATGCCGGTATCGTGAACTGTTTGCCCGCTTAGGTTTAGATCGCATATTGTTTGACTCATTCAACAAACAATTAACCGAACAGAAACTCATTGTCGGTAAAGGAACCATAGTCGATGCAACCTTGAAACAAGCTCAAGCAACACCTGCGAGTAATCGTGATAGTGATGCCAAATTCACAAAACGTCGAGGAGAAACCACCTATGGATATAAAGGACACATTGGGGTTGATGCTGACACAAATGTTATTCATTCGGTTGAGTTTACTCCTGCCAATGTACACGACACAGATAAATTTGATGATCTGCTAATAGGGTCTGAGCGTCGTGTTCTTGCCGATAAAGGATATGCTAATAAGCAACGGAAAAAATCACTTCAAGAGCAAGGTGTAAACTGTGGCATTATGGACAAAGGATATCGCAACACACCTTTGACGAAAAAACAGTTAAAGCGAAACAAGCTTCTCTCGGCGATCCGAAATGCTGTAGAAAGACCATTTGCGTTCATGAAGCAAGTTTTGAACTATCAACGGTGTCGTTATTATGACATTGCTCGAAACCGTACTCAGTTTATTTTCTGTGCTATTGTGTTCAATATGAGAAGAATGCTTTCTCTCACGTGATGAATAGGCTTATTGAACATTAAATTGAACATTCTTGTGGCTACAAACTATATTGATATTAGCATCCCGCCTTCGACGGGACTTAAACTGCTCGGTAGCAGTCTAAGAACACAGTAATTTATAAATTTTTGTATCTGTCTGTGCAAAATTTATGTTATTACCAATTTTTCAGATGTCTCTAATAGTTATATAGTGCAAAATAATATGGAATATTTAGCAAGAATAATAAGAATCGAAAACGGAAAACCAATATTCTCAAATGAAATATCCGAATCACATCCAGTTGGAGAAATCAAGTTACAAAAAGATCCCGTAGATAATATCTGTAATATATGCTGTTCGGATAAAGGCGAATTGACTGGTGATCACGTTCCCCCACAATGTATGGGTAACAAAGGATTGTTTCACTATGTAAATCTTTATAAATACATGATAATGAACGAAATTAAATATCACGGTATTTGTCAAAATGGGATCAAATATCAAACTATATGTGAAAAATGTAACAATGAAAAATTGAAAATGTACGATGATGAAATAAATAAAATGTATAGCTCTTTTAGAAAAGCAAATATTTCTAATAACTTGACCGTGCGATTATCCTTAAAGCCAAACAAAATTATTCGAGGGATTCTAGGCCATTTCTTAGCAGCAAAGACTTCTCATACACGAACCTCTTTCGAAGATATTTTCGCGGAAGCCATTAATAATCCGGAGATTCCCGTTAATCCCAATTTGGGTTTCTATGTTGTGCCTTATTTTTATAATCAAACTCGAGTTATTAGAGATTTACTTGTTGATTATGGAAAGGTTGTAATAAATGTGATGAAAATTCAACCTTTGGCTTTTATTGTTACACTACCCAAGTATTTTCCAAAATTACCCGAATGGAGTCGCTATTTTAATGTGAATACTGAAGCCGAATTTGATTTAGAATTTTTCGGTATAAAAGGATGTGAATTGGAATGGCCTGAAAGATATTTCCATCCAACTTTATTTGGGAAAAATGGAGTAGAATCTATAGTTGGTTTTCCAGTTTAATCAGCACTATATAACAAGTTTTTCAAACCGACCGCGTTTTCATTGTGGCATTATTCTAATTTTAAGGTTGGTTTAAAAGGTAAGCATAGCAATCAACATTGTCCTATTAAATAAAATTGTTAAGAATTATTGGCATTAATTTTTCAACCGTCATTGCTGTTATGGGTGGCGGGCTAAACGCAACGTCGTTAGTGCGCGCTCTTCAACATTGTAGGACAACAAATAAATATGTCTCTATTATTCCGAAAAAAAATATCTCCTGTGGATTTAGGCAAAGAGCTCTACTTTGCGGCTGTTGATGCAGCGAAAAGTACAATTTCAGATAAAGCAACAATTGAATCGCTTGGCCTTGACGACGCAGATAGAGATTACATATTTAAAGAATTTCTTATCGTCAATTTTTACTGCATTATCTGGTCTATTGATTCGCTTATTGAGGATGAAGCAGATAGAAATCTTGTTTTTGATAATATGCATTTTGAACATTATAAGATATTAAAGGAGAATTTTGGTTTCACAGCAGAACTTATCAAAAGAGAACACGATTATATTATCTCACGTTACAGCGAATATAACAACGCAAGGAAGGAAAAGCTTGGACCAAATGAGTTGTGGCCACTCACGAAGCAAATGCTTACCAATCTCCGCCCCCAAAAGGCTGAAGATATAGTCGAAATGTTAACCCTTACAAACTCTTTTACGAACTTTATGAAGACAATAACAGAGTTTGTTAAAGAATTTAAAATTAAGAGAAACTAACACAAATTATGCGCGCCCTGACCAGCAGCTCAAGCTGAATATCTAATCATTTCAAAAATCTCCTCTCCAATTTTGTTTTAAGAACGATTATACTTAATTTATGTCGGTAAAATAAAATGAAAGAATTGAATCAGTAATATGTTCGAAGACGTAAAAGATAAATTAAAAGAACTTGAAAGTAAACTTACTTCAGTTTAATCATGAAAAGAATAAATGAAATAAAATCACATCTTAAAATATATCTTGACGATTATAAGAAGAGATATAAAGTGAGATCGTTAGGTATTTTTGGTTCTTACAGTCGAGGAGACCAAACTAAAGGCAGTGATATAGATATTCTGGTTGAATTCGAAGAACCGATAGGGTTAAAGTTCGTAGATTTCGCCGACGAATTAGAAGAAGAGTTGAACACCAAGGTTGATTTGGTAACTCGTGGTGCAATAAAACCCAAATTGTGGAAGTACATCAAGAAAGATGTCATTTATGTCTAAGCGGGAGATTAAAATTCTTCTCGATGACATGAT
>CAYGZC010000025.1:0-13468 GCA_964354225.1 uncultured Chlorobiaceae bacterium
CCAGATGTCGGGCAGCGGTTCATCAGTTTACGGATTTTATACAGACGAGAAGGAAGCAATGAATGCGGCGACCCAATTTAGTCGGAAATACAAAGTTTTTATCACACCGCCAAACTTCATGCTCGACTAAATGCACTGATTTGAGAGTAGCAATTTTGAATTATTTTTTTACATAGTTTTAAATTACAGTTATGAGACTTCTGAAAAATTGACCCAAATGTCTCCCTGAGCGTAGCGAAGGGTCTCAAACAGAGTGAAAAAGAGATGTTTCGCTTTGCTCAACATGACAAAAAAGAATAATTCAGAAGTCTTGCTATCATGGTTTTGCATCTGTGCATCCTTTTCTCTATATTTTCTGAAAATATTAACCCTTGATGAAAGTAACCCTTCACAAATTTTTATTCAGTCTATTTTTTTTCTCTGCATCATTTCAATTAACACACGCACAACCTGGGTCTGCCGATATGACAAAAGTTGCTGCGTATGATTCTCTCGATAGAAAATTTATCCAACCGATCCCGCTTGTTGGAACATTAGACAGATCGCTTGCATCCGAAAATATCGTAACTGATTCTGCAATCAAATTCAGTAATTACAGATACGCCGGCGATTTAATTTCTCTTTTCCCCGGAATTCTAATCCGGGACTTCGGAAGTTTAGGATTACTGCCCGATATTACCGTTGATGGAGTTGGAGGGCGAGGAATTTCGATACTAAGTGATGGAGTTCCTCTGAACGATCCGCTTACAGGATTATTCAGTCCATATTTATATCCGACCGAACACATTGAACGCGTTGAAGTTGTGCAAGGTACGCGCGCTTTTCTCTATGGACTGAACAGCACAGGCGGTGCAATCAATTTCATAAGTAAAAGTAAGAAGGCAATTCATGCATTATCCCGGCTCCGCTATAGTGAGTCGGGATATGGATTTGGAATAGTTGACGGGATAGTCAGCCAGGATGTTCTTCGTGGTATGAATGTCACTTTGGGCACTCAGCATACAGTGTATGGCGAGAGATACCAAAATGAAAATTACGATGGCTGGAATGCTCGTATTAAAATCCGGTACAATATCGATAATAACATTAATGTGTTCGCTTCTGAAATGTACAATCAAACTCTGTTGGGACAATATGGGGGTGTCGATATTTCCACTACCCCTGATTCACTTCGGTTTGAGAGTCTGCAGGCAAGAGTACGAAACACAGATGCATATGAAAAAATTGCGCGACACGATTTTCAGCTCGGTGCTGCAGCAAGGATGCTGCCGGATTCTAACGATATCAGCACTATGACTTTATTTTTTACGTCAAGCGTTCGCGGTTTCCGCGATTTAGAGAATCGCCAGCCATCGAACGGTATTTTCGTCGACCAGTTCCAGCACACACGGTGGTTCGGAATCAAATTGACACAACATCTCACCGTCGCCAATCAAGAGATGGATTTTGGTAGCGAGATACAATCGGAACGAGTGCACCTTTCTCCAGCCACTAAAGAAAGTGCGGCAGCACGTGTAAGCATTTTTGGTAAATCTGAAATACCCGTCTCCGAAATTCTCAAACTCTCACCGTACGGGAGATTCGATAATTACAAAGAACAGAATTTGTTATCCTATGGCGGTGATGCGACTTTTCCTATTATTAAAAACACACAACTCTTCGGTGGATATTCACGTTCTTATCGGATACCTGCATATCAGGAACGAATGGGAACCGACACGCTGCTCTCATCAACGCTTACCGATAATTTGCCGGAGCGTCATCATCTGTTTGAAGTTGGCATACGTTTGTCAAATCAAGAATGGTATTCATTTCAGTTGAGATCGTTTCATCGGACAATCTGGAATCTTATAACGGTTGGTCCCCAATCCATAGCCCAGCTTAAAGCGCCATACGAGTTTATCCGCCATCAGAAAAAAATAATTCAAGGTGTTGCTGGAACCGGTTCAGTCCGTTTTGGAAGTTTCTATGTAGAAGGGGAAGCACAATTTATTGAAATGATCGACCACGACGATGAACAAATTACATTCCCAAAATGGTCGGCGACAGGTGGAATCTATTTCTGGGACAAATTACTTAACAATCATCTTGATTTAAAAGTCGGGGTGAGCGGAAGAGCATACAGCTCTTATCTTGGAAAAGAATTCAATCAACAGGCACAGGTTTATTTACCGGGGAAGCATTTGTACGCAATCGAGCAGATCGGTGTTATCGATTTGGTTATTCTTTTACATATCGGAAGTGCGTATGTACACTTTATATGGGATAACCTACTCAACCGCCAATATATCATGGCAACATTTTATCCAATGCCTGAGCGCCAGATGCGTTTCGGTGTAAGCTGGGAATTTTTAGATTAGTGAAAAATCGTTCGGCGAGTTTTTGTGTTGAGAATGCTCAATAGACAATCTATCCTCAATCTTTCTTTGTTTCTCCTCTTGCTTTTTAGAGGAATGAGGCTGATTTTATAAGCATGTTAAATTTTGAATGACTAAACATAACAAAAAGTAAGGAAAAGTTAAAGCCGCGAAGAGCATGTGGATCTCACCCAAGAGGTGGACTCCATAAACCGAAGTGTTATCGAATCAATAACAATTTCTTTACATCTGAAAAATTTCCAGCGTTAATACGATAGAAATACACTCCGCTTGGCAAACCTTCATCACTCCATTGTACAGTATACTCACCAGCTTGTTTCTTTTCGTTGACAACTATCGCTACTTCTCGACCTAGTACATCGTAAATTCTCAAGCTCACGTTTGCATCTTTTGATAAAGCATATCTGAGTGTTGTTGTTGTATTGAATGGGTTGGGGAAGTTATGTTCGAGTCTAAAATCTGTGGGGAAATTCTTTACTGTGCTTTCATAAAGCGGTGGGGGAGGAGGTAATTCTCCGTCCGGGATAATTTTAACAGTACTCATCCTTGAATGCGATGAGGACGTATCAATTATAAGTTCACCAACTTGATTAGTTTTTACCCAGTAGGCACATCCCGGTTGTATTGTATCACTTAGTTCATATTGGTTATTTTTATAAGTGTAAAAACCGGTTACGATTATACCAGGCGGATTACTGCTAATCGATTCTACTGGCACTGGGAGGGAAATTGAACCAATCATATTCCAGCCTATTTTTACAACTATCGTATCTGCAACAATATTATCACCAGCAATACCAATGTTACATTGTTGATCAAATTTTAGCCAATATCCTTTTTCATTTTGTAATGTATCTATTGAGATGTAAGTACCATCGTAAAAAAATGCAGAAGATATAGCTTTTGGAAACAGAGTTGACTTCCTGTAGTCAGAGGTCTTCCTTGGTATTGAGATCATGTTCCAGTCAGAATCGACTTTTAAGAAAAAAACACTTGTTGGCTGTGTCAATCGATATACACCACTTCCATTTGTGGAAATGTATAGATCAAGTGAATCTTTGAAACCTATTTCCAAATCCAAGATACCCTTTGTACCTTCAGGTAAAGATATTTTCTGCCAGTTTGCACCGCCATCAGATGTCTCGTACAACAATGCTGAATCGCCACAGTATGCTCCAGCAAAAAGGTGATTTGGCATATATGGGTCCAAAGCGAGAGTTTGGCCCACGCCAGCAGCCAGTAAGAGAGAATCCCATGTAATACCACCATCTAAAGTTCTCCAAACCTTACCGCCCGATCCTGCATAAGTAATATTCGGATCAATTGGATTGAAAGCAAACGAGTAAAAATAACCAATATTACTGGTATCAACGAAGCCATTCCATGTTATTCCTTCATCATTTGATTTTGCAAAAAATGGCATTTCAAATACTGTCACTCCACCAATGTAAATTGTTCTATTCGGTGAGATCTCTAAAATGTTTGTCCATGCACAGTTAAAAATTTTATTCCAATTACCATTTGTTTGCTTATAAACATCACATCCTGCTGCATACATTATGTGGTCACCCAAAGGATTGATAGTTCCACAGACAGAATTAATTCCGTCACAATAGCCAATTCCGTTATCTGCCGCTACCCAACCATGATCGGTTAAACCGTAAATAACAGTTGAATCGCTCGCATACCAGTTAGGTATTACACCTGCGGTAAAGGAAAAAGCAGAAGAAGCACCTGTAGGGTGAAGATAGATTGATCGTATATTTTTTTCCCTCAAGCCCAAAGATGTCCATTCAGTATCACTGATTGCATGCCGGAAAACTCCAGAATCTTTTGTGCTGGCATATAGGACATTATCTATGAGTTTGATATTTGTAACTATCATATTCTCTAAACCGAGAGACGATATTTGTGATTTAGCATTCAGGCAAAAAATTGATAATAACATAATTAGCAAAAATTTCTTCATGGTGATTACCTCCATTTTTAACTATTTACAAATAATCATTTTCTTTATGTCGATCAACATGCCAGCTTGAATTTTGTAGATATAAACACCCGCTGGTAAATATGATGCATTAAAATCAATTTCATGCCATCCAGATAATTGGTATTCATTTACAATGGTTGCTATCTCGCGCCCGAGAATATCAAATATTTTTAAAGTCATGATAGCATCATGTGGTAAAGCGTATTTAATTTTTGTTTTTGGATTAAATGGATCTGGATAATTTTCTAATAATAAGGATGATATTGGTTGTTCTTCATTCGCATGATAAGCAGTCTTTTGTGGATCGGTGGGTGGTTCAGTTTCATGATAAGAAGTTGTAAATTTCCATGTTTCGGACCACGCAGCAATATTACACAGATCATCATCTGCTTTTACATGCCAATAATAATCTGTATTTGGTGTTAAATCATCAGCAGTAAAAAACGTTGTGGTTATTCCTGACTGGTCAAAATCAGGATTTATGAAATTAATATTTTTGGCTACTTGTACCCGATACGATGTAGCACCATACAACTGATTCCACGTCAATGTCTGCATCAAGGAACCTGTAGAATTATTCGATGGAGAGATAAGTTTAATAATAGTTGCTTGGAGTGCATGGTAAGCATTGACTCTTCCCCATCCAAAAGTACCATCATAGCCGGGAGTTCCCATATCATCTGCGGTTTTTTCAAGTATACATTTAACTTGTTGAGGGGTTAATAACGGTCTTACCGAATAAAGAAGTGCAGCTGCACCGGCTACCTGCGGAGCGGCATAAGATGTACCACCCATAGTATATCCATATTGATTATCAGGTCGTGTACTAAAAATAAAATGGTTATCCGTGCTGTCACCTGCTAGTGCTGAAATATCGACCTCAGGTCCCCAACATGATCTAAATGCCTCTCCATTTTGCTGTATACCGGAAACCGCTATGACATTTGGATTTCTCGCAGGATACCAAACTGTTGGACCCCCATTACCCGAACAAGCAACAAGTGTACACCAGTAATTGTAAGCGATCTCAATGGCATCATTTATGGCTTCAGTTTCTGCAACTTGGAAGCTCATGTTAATAACTTTTGCTCCATTTAAACACGCATACAAAATTGCATCATCAACAAGTGAAGTTGAAATAGAATCAAAACCTCCAACGACAATAGATAGCATCTTTACACCAGGATTGTTCCAACCGCCTGCTATTCTACTAATACCTTTATTGTTATTGGTTTTTGCGCCAATTATTCCCGCTATATATGTTCCATGCCATGCTGAGCCAATTGAATTGTTATTACCCCAATGGAAATTCCAACCTTTCCAATCGTCAACATAGCCGTTTCCGTCATCATCTATATGATTTCCTGTGTTCGGATCGTTCGGATTTGACCAAACATCTTCATATGGATTTAACCAAACATTTTCATAATTATCCGTACCTCTGCCTATATCCTCATGTCGCCAATCAAATCCCATATCCAATATAGCAACAATTATAGATGGAGAGCCGGTAGAATATTTCCATGCCTCTTTAGCATCTATGTCTATATCATTAGATTGGTTCAAATACCATTGGTTACTGAAATATTGATCATTTGGTACACCTGGGATGCTCCCCCATTGACCAAAAGAATTTGGTTCTGCAATTTCTACAAGATCACTATTGATAAATTTTTTTAGTTTTTGGACAAAATCACCTTTTTCAGGAATTTTTATATCAACATATCCAAGGATATTACTTCTTAATATAACTGCGTCTTGTTCTTTCAGGAATGCGTCAAGATCGGAAGATTGGATCCCCCTTTTCCACTTAACAGTGATAACAGAATTGTCAACTTTAAAGAGATTTCCCAAATAATCTATATTCCATACGCTGTCTATTTGAATTAATTTTTTGCCATTCAATTCTATCGATTGTTGACTATACACCAATGTCGATAGAAAAAGCAAATAAATAATTTGGAATAATAATGTGCTTCCCCTAATGAGCTTTACCCTTGCTCTTGAACAATGAGAAAAAGTCATAACAATCTCCACCCAGTTTTTATCAAAGATAAGTATTTTACAATACATTGAATAATATAAAAAGATTTAATTAAAAGCAACACCATGGAATACACTTTCCTTGAAACGAAAACGGGTGGCCAAAGAGGTTGAAAAGGTTAGTTATCTTAATGTAAGGTTTTTATAATCCTTCCTTTGAAATTCCACCGTTTTTTGGTATATTTTATCACGATGAAGCACATTTCCTGCGTAATTTTCGATTTGGATGGCACATTAACCCAAACAAACGAGTTGATTTTCGCAACATTTAATCATGTAGCAGAAAAATATATCGGAAAAATTTATACACCGGTTGAAATCACAAAAATGTTCGGTCCTCCGGAGGATATAGCGATTGAGCGGCTTGTAGGTAAAGATAGACTTGATAAAGCGATGGATGATTTTTATTCTTTCTACGAAAGACATCATCCCCGAATGGCGAACGCTTATGAAGGTATCCATGAAGTGTTGGATTTTTTGAAGTCGAACGGATTGCTTTTGGCAATATTTACGGGAAAAGGAAAACGTAGCACACTCATCTCACTGGATATACTTGGAATAAAAAATTATTTCGACATCATTGTAACGGGGAACGATGTTGATAACCACAAACCGTCTGCCGATGGCATTCGTAAAGTGATGGCAAGATTCGGTCTTGAGCCGGAACAAGTATTGATGGTTGGAGATGCTGTTGCAGATATCAAAGCAGCACGTGAAGCGGGTGTGAAAGTTGCAGCAGTTTTGTGGGATTCGTATGGCAAGGATAAAGTTTTACAGATGGATGTCGATTACCAGTTCCATAGTGTTAAGGAATTCTCAGATTGGCTGAAAGTTGCTATCTTGGGGCTAACTATAAAGTAAAAAAGTGACATGTCATTCCTGAATGCATCTATCGGGAATCCAGAAATTAGGAAAAATCTAGGCACTGGACTCCCGACAAAAACGTTCGGGAGTGACAAGTAGAATCTTTTTAGACATCCCCCAGCAAATAATTTTAGGTATTCTGGAGATTAAAATAAATTAAAGTATTTAGAAAAATTTTATAATAAATTTATGGCAAAACTACCCGTTGGTGTAATCGGTGTTGGGCATCTTGGTTCGCTTCATGCGAAGATGTTCTCATCTATTTCCTCAGTAGAATTAGTTGGAGTGGTGGATGCAGATGTCAGACGTGCTGAGCAAACTGCAAGCAATTTTAACACAAAAGTATTTTCCTCAGTTGGTGAGCTTCTGAAAAATGTAAAAGCAATCAGTATTGCAACACCAACGAGCACGCATTTCGAAATCGCAAAAGCGGCAATCGAAGCCGGTGTTCATATTTTTATTGAAAAGCCGATTACACATACAACGCAAGAAGCTGAACAGCTTGTTAAGTTTGCCAAAGCGAAAGGTGTAATTATCCAGGTTGGGCATATCGAGAGGTTCAACCCTGCATTGCTGGCACTTGAAACCTATAATCTTCAGCCGATGTTTATAGAATCGCACCGGCTGGCACAATTCAACCCACGAGGATCGGATGTTGCGGTCGTGCTCGATTTGATGATTCATGATATTGATATTATTCTGAGTCTTGTGCATTCACCGGTAGAGAAGATTGAAGCAAATGGTATTGCCGTAGTATCGGATCATATTGACATAGCAAACGCACGGCTCCAATTCGAGAATGGATGTGTTGCAAATGTTACCGCGAGTCGGATTTCACAAAATAAAATGCGCAAGATGCGTCTGTTTCAGCGCGATGCTTATATTTCGATTGATTTTTCAGAAGGACAGGCGGAAATATTCCGGCTTGTTGACGAAGGCGAAGACGTTAAGAATCTTACAATGATGTTAGGTCAGATAACTGCAGGCAGTCGGAATCGAAAAATTGTTTATGAACGACCGGAAATCAAAGAAGTCAATGCACTAAAATACGAGTTGGAATTATTTGTGGATGCGGTACAGAACCACAAAGAGCCGCTCGTAACAGGTGAAGATGGTTTGCAGGCGCTCAAGATTGCACATGATATCATGGAAAAGATTAATCAACAACGAATATCATTTTAATTACGATGAAATCGATAAATCATATCGAAATTACCCAAGATATCCTTCTGCGCATCGGCTCAATTGCGGATACAGAAAAGATCGAAGCTTATGTCGTGGGCGGATACGTACGTGATAAACTTTTGGGAAAAGAAGTGAAGGATATTGACATCGTTGTTATTGGTGACGGAATTAATTTTGCCATTAAGGTTGCAAAAGAGATTGGCTGTAAGGATATCGTGACATATGAAAAATTTGGAACAGCTATGCTGCCGATGGGAGATGGCAAAATAGAGTTTGTTGCCGCACGCGAAGAAAGTTATGAGCGCGATTCACGTAAACCGAAAATCAAAAAAGCATCGCTTGAAAGCGATCTTTCAAGGAGAGACTTTACCATTAATACGCTAGCGGCATCAATAAATCAAAAAACGTTTGGACAATTGTTTGACCCATTCAACGGAATAGCCGATCTTAACGAAAAAGTCCTGCGAACACCGCTCGATCCTGAGAAGACTTTTGATGATGACCCGTTACGAATGATGCGTGCAATTCGCTTTGCTTCACAATTGCATTTTATTATTGAGCCGAAAGCATTTCAGGCAATTCAAGCTATGGCATCACGGATCGCGATTGTTTCGGTAGAGCGAATTACGGATGAATTCTTGAAAATCCTTTCATCACCAAAACCATCCATCGGACTTAAATTGTTCCATGAAACTGGTATTGCGAATCATGTATTTCCAGAACTTGAAGACTTGGTTGGTGTCGAACAAAGAAAAGATTATCATCACAAGGATGTTTTTCTACATACACTAAAAGTTGTGGATAGTCTGAGCCAGTATTCAAATAATGTATGGTTAAGATTTGTTGGGCTTGTTCACGATATCGCGAAGCCGCGAACAAAAGCATTTAAGGAAGAAATCGGCTGGACTTTCCATGGACATGAAGACCTTGGTGCACGAATGATGAAACCAATTTTTCGGCGATTGCGTTTACCAATGGATAAGCTGCCGTATGTTGAAAAGATTGTGCGTCTCCATCTTCGTCCAATGGTGCTAGTAAGCGAGGAAGTTACAGATTCGGCAATCCGACGTGCTATGTTCGATGCAGGTCAGGATATTGATGATCTAATGCTCTTATGCCGCGCCGATATTACTTCACAAAATCCTAAGCGGGTTTCTCAATATCTACAGAATTATGAAAAAGTTATGCAGAAGATGAAGGAGGTCGAAGAGAATGATCGCATCCGCAATTGGCAGCCACCTGTTAAAGGTGACGAGATTATGGAAGTATGTAAGATTAATCCTGGACCACTTGTAGGTGTCTTAAAGAAGAAGATTGAAGATGCGATTCTTGATGGTGATATACCAAACGAGCATGAGGCGGCACTTCAATATTTAATCAGTATTAAGGACAAAATACCCCAAGAAAATCCTTGAATTTTAATAAATAAACTTGTAACATTTTATAAATTAATCCGTTTATAGGGATAGGTTTATGAGCCCTTCAAACGCTCACATCATATATTAAAAGGAGTTTCAATGATGAAGCTATTTTCTTCAGTCGTTTTATTATTTATTGTTTTTTTTCAAATTGTTCTTTCTCAGCAACCTGTTGTTTTAACACTCGATAAAGCTGTGGAGCTGGCGCTTGAGAGGAACTTATCCATCATCAAAACGCAAAATGATGTTGATGCTGCCCAAAGTCGTGTATTAGCCGCCTATGGTAGCTATCTTCCAACAATTTCTGCATCTGGGGGTTGGGATCGAAATCAACACACCGGTGTGCAGAGAATACAAGGGATCACCATCCCAGGAGCCACTTCTACATCGACAAATAATTCATTCCAAGCCGGTGTTAATCTCGGTTACACAATTTTCGATGGATTGCGACGAGAGGCAAATTTCAACAGTATCACTTCTTCTGCAATCTCGACTGAGCAAATTGCAGCAAGAATGCGGCAAACAATTATAAATGGGGTTGAGTTTGCATATCTTAACGTTTTAAAGTTTGAACAATTGATGAAAGTGAATGATGAAAATTTAAAAAGAGACAGACAACAACTCGAGAGGATAACAGAGTCGAATAGAATTGGTGCACTATCACTTGCCGATGTTTATCGCCAGCAATCGCAGGTTGCAGCAGATGAATACAAGGTTATCCAGGCGCAGAATGATTATGATAACGCAAAAGCCGATCTGGTAGCGTTAATTGGTCTTGATATGAATATGGATTACCAGATTAGTGATCAGAGTATCTCGACTGTTATTGGTTCGGTAGAATTAAACGCGACAGTTGAAAAATATAAAAATTTCAATGAGCTGGTTAAGCGAGCACTATCAACAAGGCCAGATTACCTGGCGGCGAAAGAAAATTATGATGCATCTGAATCCGGGGTAACAGCTGCGAGGAGTGGATACTTTCCACGTATTACAGCTTCTGCAGGGTATAATCTATCAAGCTCAGAATTTTCCAAACTCTCCGATAACAAGAATCTTTCCTGGGGAATTAATCTAAACTGGAATATTTTTGATGCCTTCCAGACCAATCAGGCGTTGCAGACGGCTATTGTTTCGAAGAAAAATTCTGAGGCGACAGTGAAACAATCTGAGCGTGATATCAGTGTTGAGGTAAAAAGAGCGTTGCTGAATCTCGAAGCTGCACGGAAGCAGGTTGAGGTTAGCCAAAAGGGAGTCATCTCGGCATCTCAGGACCGAAAGATAGCGGAAGAACGATATAATTTGGGTGCAGGTACTCTGCTCGATCTGCTTACCGCGAGTGTGGGTTACGTGACTGCAGAGGTGAACAATATCAGCGCATCGTATTTTTATATTACAGCAAAACGCAATCTTGAATATGTCATTGGTGAACGATCGAATTAAAATTTTAATAAACTTTGTTTAGCGATTTAGACTCATACTGCAAGGAGTAACTGTGTATGGCAAATAATAAAAAATCAAAAAAGAAAATAATCATCTTCTCTATTATCGGTGGCTTACTGATTATACTAACGCTGTTGGTAATTCTCGGCAGCAAAAAAGAACCGGTATTTACCGTTCAGACAGAAAAAATTCAGCGGCGGACTATCACGCAGGTAGTGAATGCCACTGGCAAAATTTATCCGGAAATTCAAGTAATCATTACTCCCGAAGTTAGTGGAGAGATTATAGCACTTCCTGTGAGGGAAGGTATGAAGGTGAGTAAGGGTGATATACTGATGAAAATAAAGCCCGATATTTATAACGCACTTCGAGATCGATCTTCAGCAGAGCTTTCTTCCACAAAAGCGAGCTTACAACGGAGCGAATCCGAATACAAACGTGCCAAAGAATTGTACACGAAAGGTCTTATCTCAAGTTCCGATTTAGAACTATCGAACACACAGTACGAGATATCTAAAGCGCAATACGACCAGGCGGACGCGGCGTTGAAACAAGCAAATGAGAACCTGGCAAAAACAACAATATATTCGCCTATGAACGGAACTGTAAGTCAATTACAGGTAGAGTTAGGTGAACGCGTACTCGGTACAAGTCAGTTCCAGGGAACAACCGTGATGACAGTGGCAGACCTAACACGAATGGAAGCGAGAGTGGATGTAGGCGAGAACGATATTATCCTGATTTCGGTTGGCGACACTGCGCGGGTTGAGGTAGATGCTATTCAGGATCGGAAACTCACGGGGATTGTGTACGAAATCGGGAATTCAGCTAAGACAAGGGGATTCGGAACGCAGGAAGAGGTTACAAATTTTGAAGTTAAGATTCGGATACATGATAAGGAGGTTATTCTTAGGCCAGGTATGTCGATGACATCCACGATCGAGACAGAAACGAAAACCAATGTTATTGCCGTTCCAATCCAAAGTGTTACAACTCGCTCTATGGATAAAGGCAAAGAAAAGGATAAAACTGCACCGGCTGAAGGTGATGATATGGCGGCTAATGATTCAAGAATAAAACAAAAAGTTGAAAAGCCCAAAGAAGTAGTCTTCTTTGTAGAGAATAATGCCGCGAAGACGGTGGAAGTCAAACGTGGTATTTCAGATGATTCTTATACTGAAATAATATCAGGATTAGTAGAAAACAAAGAAGTAGTTTCTGGAAGTTATAAAGCAATCAATCGTGAGCTTGAAGATGGTGTCAAAGTAAAAGTCGATAACGTCAAACAAAAAGCCAAAAAACCTGAATCAAAATAAAGACAACAAATGGAGTATTGATGAGTAATAATGTAGTCATAAATCTACAGCAGATAAAAAAAATATATGATATGGGTGGAGCTGAAGAAGTGCAGGCACTGCGTGGTGTTTCACTTAGTATCATGAAAAACGAATATGTAGCGATAATGGGTCCGTCGGGATCCGGGAAATCAACGTTAATGAATATTATTGGATGTCTCGATACACCAACTTCCGGTTTGTATGAATTCAACGGTATCAATGTCAGCGAGATGAATGATAATTCGCTTGCAAAGGTGCGTAACAAGGAAATCGGTTTTGTTTTTCAAACATTCAACCTATTAGCGCGGTCGGATGCTCTTCATAACGTGGAGCTGCCGTTAATTTATGCCGGAGCAAGTTCTGCAGACCGGAAGCGTTTGGCACGTGAAGCTCTTGACCATGTCGGGTTGGGGGATCGATTTCATCACAAGCCGAATGAGCTTTCCGGCGGTCAACGTCAACGGGTAGCTGTTGCACGTGCCTTGGTGAATAGGCCATCGATATTACTTGCCGACGAACCAACTGGTAATCTTGATTCAAAAACGGGTGATGAAATTATGATTCTTTTTGAGGAGCTTCATGGGCAAGGTAATACGATCATTTTGGTCACACACGAGGAGTATATCGCTGATCATGCTCACCGCATTATTCGTATCAGGGATGGTATGATTGAAAGTGATGAGAAAGTTGGTAACCGGAAAACAATTAACATTGCTTGATTAATATCATGTATTTTCTAACTGAAATCAAAGAAGGCTTGATCATCGCGTTCCGTGCGATACGGGCTAATAAAATGCGATCCGTTTTGACAAC